>JBHLOJ010000033.1:0-28081 GCA_048940605.1 Promethearchaeota archaeon | reverse complement strand
ATGTAATATTGAGTGGAACGCTATTATATCACCCTCATAACCCTTTTGTATTTCAATCACACGTTTAGCTGCTTTTAATGACTCTTCCGATTCATCTATCCCAATTAAGATTTTATCAAATATAGGTTTATCACCTCAAAATATTTACAACAATTATTTAGATAAAAAACTAAGAATACTACATAAAGGTGATTATAAATATTTATAAATTATCTTCACCATTCCCTCAAAATTAATTTAAACATCTGAATGAGTAAAATATAGAACATAATTATAAACTAAAGAAATTAAGTTTAATAACTAATAGTTGTTAATTTTGATCAAAATAATAAGAGATAATTCGAATGTATAAGAAAATTTTATTAGCTACAGATGGTTCTAATCATATCGATCGAGCGGCGTCAATGATAATTGGATTTTATAAAAAATGGGGTAGTGAAATTTTTATATTTCACTCTATTAAGCATATGCTAGAAAAGGTTTTTCCTCCTTCTCATGGTTATAATGTTCCATATGCATCTAATGCTTATTTTGGTGTAACATCAACCTCAACCGCAAAACCTGTATTAGTGAGAGGAGATATAGATTCAGATATTATTAGGCTAAGTGAAGAAGCGGTTGAAAGAATAGGTGAGACTATATTAGAGGAAAAAAAAGCTATCTTTGATGAGCTACAAATACCTGTTAAAACTCGTTTGATAACAAAAGAGTACCCTGAGGATTATATTTCGAGAATTGTTAAAAAGAAAAAATTTGATCTTGTTGTTGTTGGTATTAAAGGAGTTCATTCAAAGTTAAGTCAAATTTTTTTAGGTTCTGTGGCTGAAAATACTGTGAAAAATGCGCCCTGCGATGTTATGGTCATTAAATAACAATAAAATTTTAAGATTCCTTTTTTCTGAAATAATCAATATTAATTTCTTGAAAACATGAGTCAACTGCTTCAATATCTTCTAACTCTCTTAATGTGATTCTATTCTTATCATCAAAGTTTTTTGCAGCCCACCTTAACTTAAGAAATCTTTGGTGATGATGGTGAAACCTTTGATTAGCGTACTCTTTTGCTTGTTCAGTATAAAGAAGAAATGGCCAATCGCTACCTTCCATTAAAATTAATTCTCGAGCCATTTGGTTTAATATTCTTCTTTCCCAATTATTTGGATTCTGATTGAAATGTAAAATATTTTCAAATTCTTTAACTGTTCCATTAATGTAAGGCCAGATCCAAGCATGTTCTGGATTTTTCCAAACCCTAAAGTCTCCTCCTTCACCCCAACTGCTTTCTTTCATTTCAATTATGGAAAATTTGTATTTAAATTTGGAATTGTAATCAGAAATTGTAATCATTTCCACTTTCTCGTTGATATTAATTAATTCAATAACTCTATTTAACCATTCAATACCTTCCGCGAACCAATGACCAAATAATTCGAAATCAAAGGGGGAAATTACTATTCCTTTTTCATCATACTTCTCTGAAAAGACTTGGGTCTCAGTTACTAAAAGATTCATGAAATGGTTTGCTTGAGATTCAATAACTTCTTTTACTTTCTCAAGATTATAGAGTTGTTTGTTATCTCCCTCTATGTTTTTACCAGTAATTCTCCAATAATGTAAACCAGATTCATAATCTTTTTTATGAAATTCTCTATAATATTCATTACCAGGATACCCAATTTCAGCATCCCAAACTTGTCTACTTGTGTCTCTATTTCGACCAAAAACTGAAACACCGGTTTCCAATTTATAACCAAAATTTGTGGTTAAACCTAAATCGTTTTTTTGTTCAATAATTTCTGCATTTAGGATCCCATGAGAATCTACAAAAAAATATTCGATACCTGAATTGTTTAACCAGTAATCAATACTCTCTCTAAATTTACCACTCTTGTTTTCCTTAGGCCTGTAGGCGCATTCTGGAAGCCAAAAACCTTTTGGCTCTCTATTAAAATACTTTTTATGAGTGTCCACTGCTAATTGGATTTGAGAAAATAATCCAGAATCACTTTCAAAAAGAGGCATAAATCCGTGTGTTGCCCCACAGGTTATTAATTCAATCATTCCTTCATCTTGAAGCCATTTGAAGCTTCCTAAAATATCTCTATAGAAATTGTGATAAAAGGTATCTAATACATATTCAAAATTAGCAAGATGATATTCTGCTATTGCTCTTCTTTGGGGTTGATTTTCAAATCGTTTAATATCATTTTGTGCTCGTGAAATTAGATCTTCCATATATCCTGAAAACTGCTGCTTCATATATTCATCTGCTAATTGTTCAGCCAATATTGGAGTTATATTTATAGTTATTGCTGTTTTTACTCCTCTTTCTTTAAATTCTCTTAATACATTCAACAGAGGAATATAAGTTTCTTTCATTGCTTCAAATAACCATTCTTCTCCAGCTGGCCACCTTCCTGATTTCTTACACCATGGGATATGCCCATGTAGTATTAATCCAAAATACCCTTGAGTCATAGTTAAAAAGAGATTATTATTAGAACTTATATTGTTTATTTTGAATTTTATTATAAATCTCTGGGGATAAAGCAGTATAACTTGGTTTATCTGGTAACATAACATATATTTTATCAGAGATGTTAATTACATCATAAGCTTCCTTCTTCAAATCTACCTTTCTAAATTTAAATGTCGCCGTTGTTGACAAATGAGATTTAAACCTTAAAAAAATTGGAACAGCATAATAAGGAAGATTATTTTTAAGATGTTCAGGTAAATCTTTAAAATCAAAATCTTCAAGATTCATATCTAATACGATTGATGCCATTCCAGCGCGTCCATCAGTACCCGGTATTTTCACCCCATAAGCAGATGACATTGATATATGTTCAAACATATTTAGTACTTCTTCTACTTCAGTAGTGGATACATTATGAGCTTTCCAACGATAAGTATCACCTATTCGATCGACAAATTGTACATGATTACACCCTTGATCTCTCATTAAATCCCCAGAATTGAACCAGACATCTCCTTCTTCAAAAACGTTTCTGAATAATTTTTTTTCTGAAGCCTTTTCATCAGTATAACCAACAAAAATATTTTCCTCTGGAAGACCCCAAAGAAGTAATCCAGTCTCACCCAAGTTGACTCTTTCCATATATCCATCTTCATTCTTTACTGGAGTTTCTTCATCATAATCATATTTAACAATTGCATAGGGATTGGCACTATATCCAACTGTGCAATCAAAATTAAGGTAATTACTGAAAACTAATCCTATTTCTGAGGCTCCATAAAATTCCCCAACCTTAGTGATATTGAACCGTTTTTTAAAAGCTTTCCAAATATCCGGACGAAGACCATTACCGATGATTGTTTTTACTGGGTTTTTCGAGTCATTTGGGTTAGGAGGTTGATTCATTAAATACCTGCACATTTCTCCAACATAATTAAAAGCTGTCGCATTATACTTGTGAATATCATCCCAAAAACGAGAAACACTAAATCTTCGACTTAAAGCTACAGCAGCACCTGCACCAAAGGCCGCTGCCCATCCTAAACATAGTGCTGTTGTGTGAAATAAAGGAAGTGGGATATACATAGTATCTTTATGTGTCAATTCACCTACAATAAGTCCAATTATATAACAACTACCAACCATACGTGAATGAATAAAAATCGATGCCTTTGGTAAGCCTGTGGTACCGGATGTAAAAATATAGGCTAATGGATCGGAGCCCTTAACATTTGAAATGGTTGATGGATTGTTAATTGGATAATCCTTAACAACTTGAGAGAGATCAATAAATCCATTTGGAGTAGAGATCTTACCCTGATCAGGTAAAAAGAGGAATATAGTATCTTTTTCTACATGTAAGTTTGATTTAACAAAATCAAAAGCATCAAAACAGTTTTCATCAACTATTATAATCTTTCCAGGAGTGACATTTAAGCAATGTTCCAATGATCTCTCTCGTAAATCAGTATTGATTAAAGACCCTATAGCCCCAATTTTCCCTATGGCCGTAAAAATTATCAAATGTTCTGGTCGGTTTGGTACAAGCACCTCTACGACATCCCCTTTTTTTAATCCTAATGCAATGAAATAATTAACGTAACGATTAACCCATTCATTAAATTCCTTATAAGTAAGTGTAATATTCTCAAATTTGACCGCAATCTTATCCGGATAATTTTCTGCGTTTCTTTCAACAATTGTCCCCCATGAAAACTTGTTTTCGGCTAAGATTTGTAAAAGCTCAATAACTTCTTTTTCATGCTTCTTATTAGCCTCCTCAAACCTTTTTTCAAATTCTTTCTCATCAATAAGATCTAAATCTTTTGATTCTGTTTTTTCTAACATAGTAAACTCTTATTATATGCAATTTAGTTAAATAATCTGGTGTGTTTAAAATCAATAGTCTATATTTAGGATATTATATTATTTATGTATTTACCTATTGAATTTAAAAATGTTTAACCTGAAGGTTTATCCTTAAATGTAGTAGATATAAAAGATTTGAAAAAAAGGAAGGTTAATTCTTCCTATTAACCCTTCTTTCTAATATTCTATGGGAGAAGTTCTCAGTCTTTATAAGAAAGTTATTTAATTCGTTTTCTTTCATTCTATCTCTTATAGTACAAAACCCTGAACACATTCCCCAGTTGAACGGAGTTTCACATTTATAACAAGAGCCAAGAATGCTATAAGCATGATATATGTTTAATATTATTAATATTATATAAAAAGTAATAGATGCTATTCGTAAATTTGTTTTTTTAGAGTAAGGGCGTTCCATTATCCAGTTAAATAATAAAGCAGCTCCAAATCCTATAAGAAATTTTTGAATTATTTTTATCATTTTATTTTTTGTAAGCTTTAGTGGACTAAGGAAAAAAGTCCCTAAGAAAATCATACTTAAAATGAAAAATAAATCAGAATTGAAGAAATTATCTTTATCTAAAAGTCTAATAAGCAATAAGGCAAAAAATGCTGTCGGATATCCAATAAAACATCCAATACATAACTTAATTTTCCCACATTTTAATGTATGACCCTTAAAATATTCACATTCGGGATGATGACTAAAAAAAAAGGGAATAAAACTTTTTCCGTATAGGAAAACTTTTCTCAATCTACTCTGTTTTTCCTTTTTACTACTAATTGATATTATTATTTTCACCCGCAATTATAGATTTTAAAGAAAAGTATGAGTATCTAGTAATGCTTGAAACTAAGCCCACCACCAATTAGGGAACCATGTAAACCAAGTAAAAATCCAGAACATCAAAATGAAGAAACAAACTATATCTATGAGACCTAAAATTAATCCTATTACAGCCATCCCATTATTATCGTCTCTACCTATTCCAAGTCCACCCAAAACTATTGCTATCAATCCAAAAAGAATTCCACCGCAAAATAAACCAAGTATTCCACATATTAATGCTGCTGTACCATAGCTATTCTGTCCTCCCGTAACATATGATCTTAGATAGGGACGTGTTTGATAAGGTTGCGGTTGTGGCTGTGGTTGAGGTTGAGGTTGTGCTATAGGTTGTGGTTGAGGTACATTTGCTTCTTTAAGAACTTTACCACAACTTGGGCAGGCATTCCAAGATTCTTCTATCTCCCGTCCACATTCAGTGCAATAAGGCATGATATTATTTAATTATCTTATTAATATAAGTATTTCATTTTTCTCTATTATTAGTTGAAATGTTTTAAACCTTCTTAAATTCAAGGGAATCATATATTTGTACCCAACTCTAAAGTTTGATCTCTTAATTGTGAATTACTACTAATTTTACAATTTGGGGCCACAATCGCTCTCTCTAAAACGACATTCTCACCGATATCACAATCATTACATATAATGCTTTCTGTGATAATACAACCTGCTCCAATCTTTATGTTATCCCATAAGACACTTTTTTCAATCCTAGTATCTTCCCCTATAATAACATTTTGTCCTATAGAGCAGAGTTCCTTAATTTTTACACGATTTTCTAATTGAACAAATTCTCCAAAACAAGCTGGCTTATCAATTATAATGTTTTGCCCGGAATTTATTACTCCCATTACATAAATTCCATCATATTCTACTCCATTAGGTAAAATTGGCCATGCATATTTGCGTAGTAAATCCCAATTTGACCATAAATATGTAGTAGAATTTCCTGCATCCATCCAGTAATAATTCCTTACAAATCCATATAAATCATATTGATTTTCAAGAAGGTAAGGAAAAACTTCGCCTCCAAAATCCATTAATCCTGATTCATCAAGAATATTTCCTATTTCCTTGTTAAAACAATAAATACCGGTATTAATTATATTAGTGTGAAGAAAAAGATCAGTTCTTTGGGCCATACTAGATACATATAGCTCCATAGGTGCGGGTTTTTCTAAAAAAAGATAAATTTTGCGATTTTTATCTAATAGAACTACACCATATTGAGAAGTGTGGCTCTCAACTGTTTTCATTGATATTGTAACTAAACCATCTTTTTCAGAATGAAAAGTCATAAAATCTTTCATTGGGAGGTTTGTAACAATATCTGCCATACTAACAACAACTTTTTCAGAATCAATATGATCCGTTAATAATCTATAGGCATCAGCTGTTCCTCTACTCTTTTGTATTTTACATTCTAGCTCTACATCTCCTAATCTATCAGGAGTCCAGGTTTTTTCAATATAATCTTTTAAAATTTCACCTTGATACGCCAAAGCAAGCACAATGTGTTTTATATCCGCATATACTAAATGTGCTATTGCATAATCTACCATAGGAACATTAGTAACTTTTACCAACGGTTTTGGAATTAAAGAGGTCAAAGGCATTAATCGTTTACCTTTACCACCAGCGAGGATTATCGCAGACCATTCACGAGTCATCTTAAACTAAATTTCAACTTGAGGAAGAAAAAAAAATTGAATTCATCAAGAAAACAATCATTATATATAACAGATTCAATAGATATAAATCTAATTTTATTTGATATAAAAAAGTTATTAATTTAGCGTATAAAGAGTTGAATTAGTTAATCATTTCAGATACTTTTCCAATGATTCTCTTATTTCTTTTGCTGCGATGTGAGGTAATTTTCGCGCCACACGCATATCTTCTAAAAGCTCCAGTCCACCAATTGTTTCATGAGGGATTATATCTGCGAACATATGAAAATTAGCATCATAACCAAATGGACATGAATTAAACAAAATATTTCGATTCTTATCTATATTTATATCATCTAGAGCTTGGAAAATAATTTTTAGTGAATGTGCTAAATCCTTAATTTGATTAATTTTTAATTGTGAAAATCTTCTGATATGTTCATTCGGATGGAGTCTTATATGATAATTCCTTACTGGGCTACCTGTATTGTAAAAAGTCCAGAATTCGGTATTCAAAATAATACGATCGGTATCTCCATGTGTGGTTTTGCATAAGTGACAATTTTCCCCCATTTCTTTAAAGGCTTCAAGGTAACTCTCCAACCGTAGACCGTGACCATCCATATTCAAATCTATATAAGTCTGACTATGAATCCGAGGTTGAGAACCACCAACCTCGCTTCCTATATTAAAAAACGGCATTACAGGGATATCATAATAATCCTTTTCAATTGCTTCTTCAATACAATAGAGAATAGCAGCTTTCATTGAAAGAAAAATTCCCGACAATACATCCTCAGGAATTAAATTAAAACAAAGGGATGGATAAAAATGTCTTGAAATTGTAACTAGATTAATCCCTTTCGAAAGCTTCAAATGGGGAGGTAATTTTTCCTTTACATATTTTTCGACATCTGGATCCACTATCCGTGCCATTGAAGGATATCTATTAATTAGGGTTAATGCTTTATTTTCATCTGGTATTTTTTCAATATGATGAGGATTCCTTGAAAACGGTTTATCTCTTCTAATTTCATCTTGAGTAATTATCATTGTGTATCCATCACCTATTGGTGTTCCTCTCTCATCATACATTAGGGTGCCTTCTGTAATAGAGGAAAATACGTCAGTATATTTTGTCAAAATTTTCTTTGAACAATCATAAAACTCTTTTTCTTCTTCTATTGTTTTAAAACCTTTAGGTCTTTGGCCCCGGATTGGAGAGATATAAGAGTAATGGCCATAATGTCTTGGTCTCTCACTTCGAAGACCAAAGTCCTTTGAAGTAATCCTTACTGTAGAAAGTGGATCCCATCGCTTAATTGGAATTTCATAAATATCTTTGAAATTCTCTTTATTGATTATACCCCACTCCATAAATTTTGGATTATAATGCTCCATTTCAGTGCCTTCTTTTTTACCAGTAATGAATATTACCTCTTTTTATGATTCAAATTGAAATTTTTTAAGGAGATTAATAATATTATTTTATTTATTTTATCCTTAAATAACTAATTACTTATAATTACAAATATTTACCCTAAACTATATTATTTTTTCGGTAAGAAAAACAGCTCGACAGAGATGCTTCGAAATTTAATTTAACTATGATATTCATAATGTATATCTAAAAAAAGAAAATGAGGAAAGGCTGGTTCCTTCTAATCTAAAAATCCAATAAAGTGTTAATATTCAAGTCTTTTTATTATCTTATAAGTTTTAAACTCTCGAACAGGTTCATTATTTTCATCCACTTTTTCAATAGGTACTCGAACATAGTTCTTATCATCAAGTTCTTCAACTTTTACTTCTTTATATCTTATCATTTCATTCGCTCTTTTTAACTCTTTTATTAGGAAGTCCCTAACGGCACATCGGATAAGCTCAGATCGTGAAGGATATAATCCATCCTCCCCTATCAATCTCTCAATACTCTCGAGATAAGTTTCAGGTATATTAACAGTAACTATTTTCATATAATTTCTCCTCATTCAAAATTAAAAATCGGCGTATTGATTAATCCCTTTTATAAATCAATCGCCTTAAACCACTTTTTTTTTAATATGATCATAGATGATAAGATAGTATATAAACATTTTTTTTTATCGCATTAATATATTTAAAGCAATACTATTTTGTCATGTTTTTCCAGTTCCAAAATGTTTATTAATATGTTAATTTTTAAAACAATGCTATACCCCTCAAATTTAAGGGTGTTTTTGAGACTTATATAGTGTATAAAAAATTTTTAATTTAATGCAAAGTTTCTTTGAATCATTTCAATCTAAATTTGAATTTGAATAAAAATTTTTTATTTATATAAATAATCATAAATATTTTCTTAATTCTTATAGACATTTAGTTAAACAAAATTAAAAATTAATATCTTTTAATCTTTTTTATTAAAGCAATTATAATCGGAGAAACATTAAATAAGAATATACTCTTGAAATAATTATGAAGAAGAAAGGTATAGTTATCCTACTAATTATTGCTGTGATTGTAGGAATTTCGGGATACTTTCTCATCCCCCGAATTCTCGAAGGCGATTTAATTGGGGACGATTTTTTTGATCCAGGGACAAGATATGACTGGGATCGTTTAGATTATATGGATGTTATTTTTGAGAATGAAACTGATATATATACTGTAAATGGTGCATGGTCTACTACAAACAGTTGTCCATGGGCAAGGACTCATCTCGGTTTCGATTTTGCTTTGAACAACAATTCAAAAGTTCTGATCGCTGCTCCAGGTCAAGTTACTCAAATTCGTCTAATGGATTGGGGGAGTGAAACAGAAAACAGATATATGGTTGGTGTAGAAATCAGATTCAATAATAGTGTTTATGTAAATTATGGGTTTGAGCCATGGACTACAAATCTTACTGATCATGAACATCAACAGAGATTAATTAATGTGAGTGTGGGAGATTGGGTTGAGATTGGTCAAGAAATAGGGAGATTCTTAAATGTGGGTCCTGGCGCACATATTCACTTTGATGTTATAGAAGATGGTGTAAGAACTCGACTTGATCGCTATTATTCTTTAGCAACTTATACCCGAATGATGGAATTAGTACATATGTGGCATCATGAATGGCCCTATTTATGCTATGATGAAACTACACCTTTAGATTATGCTAATACAACTTTCCTCTCAAAAAGCCATATTAATAATGTTGTTAACGTCTATTCAAATACAACAGATTGTCCATGGTTTTATGTTCATAAAGGATTTGACTTTTATTTCAACCTTAATCAAAGATTCTTCTCTGCTGCTCCTGGACAAGTGGATGCTATATACGTGATAGACAGAGGAAGTGGATTGGATAGATATGCTATAAATATTACGATTACATTTAATTCTGAAATTCAGTGTGAATATATACTAGAACTGTACACAAATAGTTTGATTGATATTATGAACCAGCTTTCTAAAATTTATATAACCGAAGGGGAATGGATAATGCTAGGATGGGGGATTGGTGATTTTCAACAAATAAGCGTTGCCTCACACATTCATTTTGCAATTAGAGAAAAGGGTGAGTATCTCCCACTTGATAGGTATTTTTCATCAACAGCATATGATCTTATGATGGATTTAATTCATGATTATGAACCAAGCTGGAACTACTTATGTTATACAGGGCAACCATGGTAGAAATTAGTTGATACTTTTTCTTTATTTCTGAGAAAAACGGGATTCAAATAAATTTTTATATGCATTCTGTTGCTATAATTATAATTACATATTATACAAAAATATAAAGGATATAAAGGGAAAAGAAGTGTCAGAACAGAAACTTTTTCAAGTGTTCCAAAATAAGTTGGAATTTGATCCTGAGGATTATTTAGTATCGAGTGAAGAACATGAACTTACAGAATTTCAGAAAAATGCTATTGAAAATGCAACTGCAATAATGAAAGATAACATAATCGGTGATGTCAAATCATTCGGAGGTAACATAAAAGTAAATGAGGAAAAGTTTAAAGAACTTGAAATTAGAGCCAATGAAGAATTACAAGATGAGCAATATGCAGATTTGAAGAAGGAATTAAAAAATTACATTAAAAAATTACGAGACGTAATTGAAAAGACCTGTGTTGCGATAATACCTGTAAAAGAAATGCCTTGGGTCGATGTTTTATTTCGGACAGTCCCTCGAATAGTTTTTGATAAGAAACTAGAATTTTTAGATAATGCTATTGCATATTATGGGGAAATTAAATGCGTTATTTCACGTCCTACAATTTTTGGTAAAATGAAAGGTGAAAAACCCTTATTCGCGCCAATTGAGGGGACTATTGAATTGGGAGGTTATAAGCTCGATCAAAGTCATAAAGGTCCTAAATCTCAGATATATTCCTACGTTACTGCTATAATAGATTCTTTTGATTCCACAATTACGAGAAATCATCTTGCAAAATATCATGAAGCTTTTCAAAGACATGGAGATCCAATTTGTGACTTTTTAATGAAAGATACTGAATTAATGAATTCAATGGAAAGAATCACTTCTGGTATTGAGTCAAATAGACTCTCTTCAGAAATTGCTGTCTTTAGTATAGCGGTGCCTCAAAACACTGATAAGACCACATTAATAATAGTAGTTGATGAAGGAAAAGATCCAAACCAATATTCAAGGTCTTTTGAAGCTCTTTTAAGACTTTCTGCTGAAAGTTGTAATGTTCCTACTATTGGCACACCTATGCAACAACCACAAGCACCAGGACAACCACAAGCACCTCAATCAGGTACCTTTAGAACGTCTGGCGGTCAAGAATTAAAAGTATGGTCAGCCGAAGAACTTGCAGCAGAAGCTCAAAAGAGAATGGAAGCTCAACCAGATATCCCTGAATGGACTGAAGAGGAATTAACTAAGTTTGCTACTGAACGTGGAACTGGTTTACCTGAAGGTATGGAAGTATGGACTGAAGAAGATTTACAAGAATTAGCTCGTAAAAGACAGGGAGGGTTAGACATTCCTGAATGGGAGCCTGATAAAGATTTGAAAGAATGTATAAAATGTGGTTATGCATTGAGACCCGAATGGCGTAAATGTCCTCATTGTGGAACTCCTGCAGATGCTAAGGCTGAACCTGAACAAGATGAGAAGCCATTATCGGATGAAGATGAAATATCAGAAGATAAAGCTGATGAGATCAAAGAAGAAATACCTTTGGAAGAATCTGAAGAAGAAAAGGAAGATTAATCATTAATTCTAATTTTTCAAATTTTAGTAATTATGTTTATTTATAAATAACAAAAGGATAAATGTCTTTAATAAGTTAAACCGAAAACTTTAAAAGTCTACAAGTTTGGAAGATTCCAAACTTTTTTTAAATAACTTTTATTTTCAACCTTATAGGAATTAAGAATTTCGGAAATTTAATTGCTTCATAATATCTTTTTATTTAAGGGTAAGAAAAATTTAGAGGATCTCAATATTTATTGCTATCCTGAAGAAATTATTAGTATAAACGATAAATTACTTGTTAATAATATTATTAAAGGACATGATAAAGAAAATATAACGAACAATGAAGAATCTCTCTTATCCTTTAAAACTTTAAATCATCATATAATCGATAGACCTGTAGCTCAATTTATTAATGATTATAATATCTACACTTCTTGTATTGATGAAGATATTATTATTGGTCTAATCTTTGAAGATGATGATAATCCTTATGATTACAAAGATATTTTTGAAGAATTATTATGTGAATTACTTAATAATGGCAAGAAATATTCGTTCGAAGAAGAGATGGAAGTTGATAATCTATTAATTTCAATTTTCATTGATCTTCGAAGATATGGAGATGAAGTCATAGAAAAGCCACCTGAGATTGATTTTTATTACCAAAGAGAGGCCTTTTTTAAGGTATTCTTATTTGGAATTGATGAAGTTGGAAAGACTAGTTTTGTACGAAGATTAAAAACTGGTGAATATAATGATAATTATTTTACCCCAACAAGGAAATTTAGTATCGATTACATTCAAGCTGAGGAAAAAGGATTACTAGCTGTTTGGGATATGCCCGGACAGAGAATATTTCGATCAAAATGGCTTAAAGGGCTACAAGATTCCAATATTATTATATATATGATAGATATTGCAAATCAAAGAAGATTTGAAGAATCTAAGAAGGAATTTTGGAAAATCTTGAATAATGAGGAATTAAATGGCGTCCCTTTATTGATTTTAGGCAATAAAAGCGATCTAGTTAAATCCTCAGATGAAAATTATGAAAATCAACTCCAAAATTTAAAGGAAGAAATTTTTGATTATTTTGGTTTTGAAAAGATAAAGAAAAGGAGTTGGAAATTCATTTTTACTTCAGTAAAAACCAATTATAACATTGAAAAAACAGTTCAAACGATCTTCGAATTGTTATAACTCCTTTAGTTTATCTGAAAATAAAACCCTCTATTCTAGATTATTTTGCAAAATATGGTTTAATCATTAAATTTATATATCTAGGCACTTAAATTTCTATTATAAGAAATAACGTCTTTATATAGAATTATTAAACCTCCAGGTATATCGAATTAGGGAAAACTTATGTCGAAAAGATTAAAAAAAGAGTTAAATATTATGGTAGATGAGAAAGAGGGACACTTATATTTTGGAGAAAAAAAGAAAGATTTGAAATTATTGATGTTACGCCCTCTTGATATAATTGAATTCTCTGAATTTGCTGGAGCGAATGCTGATGATATACTTATTTGGGTTGGCAAGTCATTAGGAAGAGAGTTTATGGAAAAATTTTTCTACAATAAAGATTGGACAACTGAGACCATGGCAACTAGAAAGGAGGTATTATTAGGATCACTTGAAGCGTTAGAACTTATGGGATATGGGCAAATAATATGCAAGTTTCGAAAAACTCATATCCTATTAGAAGTAGAAGATTCGCTCGCATGTGAAGAATCTGATAACATTATGGCTAAAAATCTTTGTTTATTATATCAAGGGATCTTTAGCGGGTTATTTGACGTCTTACAAATGGATGTGGATGGAGAAGAAATAGGATGCGCGCTATTAGAAGCAGAAAAATGCACGTATAAATTTGACTTTATCGGTGGAGAATTAGAAGAAGGTTTAATTGATGAAGAATCTGAACAAAATGTTTCTGATTTTTTATCTACTCTTTAACTGCTATTGTATTTCTTAATAAACCATTTATCTCCTTCTTATCAAATTATAATATAACTGTGATATTTAATATAGAATTTTATCTTTTTTTACAGCTTAATTGATTCCTACCTTACAGAATACGGCATAAATAGATTTATAATTCTGAATTTTCATTAATTTATTGTATTTTTCTATTGATTTGGGATATTTCACTCTTATAATCAGGTATATGTAATCATGAATAATTTACGAGAGAAATTACATGAAAGTTAATAAAATAGCAATTAGACCAAATAAGATTCAGATAGATTTAATATTATGTCCTAAAACACTCCTATATTTGCAGGATTTATATTGTCGCAGATGTTCTTATTATCAATTTGATAATGAAAAACAAGTTGAGTGTAATTTTACAGGACATAGATATGGTAAATTAGACCCAATCAAAGACAGAATAATTAAGGATCTTTCGACTTCATTTATCACAGAACTTTCTTTTGAAAAAAACACCAATAATGATAATGAAAAAAATGCTTTTACAGAAATTCCGGTTACTTCTAAATCAATGAATAGTTTTACAGAGTCATTACAAAATTCTAAAACACGGAAGACTAAAAATCAATTACTAAATAGTGATCTCTCTAAATATGTTAAAAAGACAAATCTCGCCATAAGATTAGAGAATATTAAAAAAAATCCTTCAGAAAAGGAAAAAGCATGATTCAGAGTTTTTATCGCCTCTTAAATTGGCTTCTCCTTTAATTGATACAATATTAACATGGAGTTTTTTAAAAAATCTCAAAGATTTAAAACCATATTACTTATATCCAACTTCATATTGTGTGAAGCTTCACACTAATTTTCTATAAATAAGTCTCGAATAACCGTTTTAAAAGTAAATCAATAGCTTTTATTTTATGGGATTAATTATAACAAATATACTTAATAATTCAAATTATAAAACGAATTTAATCAAAATTAATTAAAAGTATTTAAGTGAATTGAATTATGGAACAAAAAGGTGCAAAATTAAAGATAGATGAATATAAAGGGCCTCTTGGTACGATTAAAGGCTTTGAACTCACTACTGGAAGGGTTTCTTATGGAGATGAGACTGAATGGGAGCCTATGGGCCCACATCCAAGACCACACATTCCAACTCTACGATCTTGGTTTTTCAAATTAATGGAACGGTATAAACCTTTTTATATGCCTATCTGTGATATGTGCTGTTTGTGCACATATGGGAAATGTAATCTTTCCAAGGGTAGAACCGGTGCATGTGGAATAAACATGGAAACTCAACAGAGTCGTATAGTAGAGATTGCATGTTGCATAGGCGCAGCTTGCCATTCTGCACATGGCGATCATTTATTACATTGGTTAAAAGAGAAATATGGTAATGTACCTATTAATTTTGGCAATAATATAGCTGTTGAGATGCCACATACGCGTTTAGTTGTTGGAATGAAACCAGAGACTCTAGAAGATTTAGAAACTGCGATGGAATGGGTTCATTATACAATTACCCACTTACTTGCTGCGGGTCATACTGGTCAAGAGTCAAATTACCTTGATTACGAATCAAAGAGCTTTTTAGCAGGCTTAGCGGATTCAGTCGGCATGGAAATTTCTGATGCGGTACAAATTGCAGCATACGGATTTCCTATGGGAGATCCAAATGTTCCTATAGTTGAACTTGGTATGGGAACACTTGATACGAATAAAGCAGTAATACTGATGATTGGTCATAACGTTGCTCCTGGAGTCGAATTAGTCGATTACATTAGAGAAAAGGGAATTGATGATAAGGTTGATGTTGGTGCAATCTGTTGTACTGCTCATGATCTAACTAGGTATTATGATGGAGCTAAAATAGTTGGTTCAATGTCAAGACAGCTTCATGTTATTCGATCAGGTATACCTGATGTTGTTATGGTTGATGAACAATGTGTGAACCTAAGGTCATTTGAACAAGCTCAATTAATTGGTGCTCCTTTTATTGCTACAAATGAAAAGAATATGAGCGGACTACCTGATAGAACTGAAGATCCAATCGATGAGATTGTTGATGATTTAGTAAGCGGAAAAGAACCGGGAGTTCTTATTCTAAATCCTATTAAAGCAGGGGCAGTAGCTGCAGAAACTGCTGTGAAAGTCAAACCTATTAGAAAAGCAAAGAGTGGAGTCCCTGATGAACAAGGTTGTATCGATATGGCTATGAATTGTAATGGCTGTGGAAATTGTCAACGAAATTGCCCAAACGATTTACCTTTAGTTGAGGGAGTAAAATTAGTTAAAGATGGAGATTTTTCATTATTAGCAGAAGTATTTGATGACTGCTTAGGATGCGGACGATGTGAAGGGGATTGTATGAAAAATGTATCACCCTTAACATTACTTCAATATGCTGCAAGAGAGTATATTCGGAATGAAAAATTTAATTGTCGAGCTGGACGCGGTCCAATTATGGATACAGAAATAAGAAATGTTGGAGCTCCTATAGTGCTTGGAGAAATTCCAGGAATTGTTGCAATAATTGGTTGTGCAAGTTATGCGCATGAGATACAGGAATTGTATAAGATGGCCGAGGAATTCCTAACGCGCAACTATATTGTAGTTGTATCCGGGTGTGGAGCAATGGATATCGGTTTAGTCAAAGATGAGGAAGGAAAAACGCTCTACGATCGTTTTCCGGGCGACTTCGATAGGGGTGGTCTTGTCAATGTCGGATCCTGTGTTGCAAACCCTCACATAACGGGAGCTGCGATTAAAGTAGCAAATATTTTCGCCCGTCGTCCGCTAAGAGGAAACTTTGAGGAAATAGCAGATTATATCTTAAATAGAGTCGGGGCAGTGGGAGTTGCTTGGGGTGCTATGTCTCAGAAGGCAGCTAGCATTGCAAGTATGGCTAATGGTTTAGGTGTTCCTGCAGTATGCGGTCCGCACGCAGCAGAATATCGACGGATGTATATTGGTCGTGCTGACGACAACGACATATGGAAAGTGTTTAATGCAAGAGATGGAAGTGCTGATCATCTTGTAGGACCTGGTCCAGAACACTTATTAACAACTGCAGAAAGTATTGAACAAGCTATTTGCTTAGTTGCGAAATTAGCTATCAGACCAGCGGATAACTCAAAAGGTAGAATGATAAAACTTTCCCACTGGATTGATTTAGAACGGAAATATAAGGGTGTTCAATTTCCAAACGATTTAGAGAAGTTTGTTCGTGTTGAAGCAGATATTCCTATTAACATGAAAGATGAAATAATGGAATACCTCGAAGAGAAAGGTTGGGAACCAAAAGAAATAGTGGATCCAACTCTCTTAAAGAGATTGTGCAGAACTTAAATTTATTGTTTTTATATTTTCTTTTTTTGTTATAATTATTAGGGCATAAATTGATTATTTTAACAGATAACAACAATAAAATGAATTTTTATATGTTAACATTCTAATTCTGAAGTAAACCAGGCAATTCTAAATAAATCATCATCTGAAATTAATTCTTCTATTACACTCCGATTAAATTGATTATAAAAAACAGGTTCTAAGAAATTTAATTCTTCTGAATGATGGTTTATCAAATTCTTCTGTAAGGTAGTATCATTTATAACAAGTTTCGATAATTCGGTGTTTTCGTATAATCGGAAGTAAGTATCAACACTTATTGATGTAGGTCGATGAATTTTAAAAAAATTTATCATATCCTTTACAGATTCAAGCGATTCATATGGATAACCTACCAATGATTCAATTGTCAAATCTATCTCGTATTTTTTACAGTAATCAACAATTTTCTTTAAGTCGCGATATGAATAATTATTTAATTCTTGAATTTTTGTATCGCTGGCAACATTAATAGATATTTGATAAGCATTAGTTTCATGTAGTAATCTAAATAATTCTTCACTATAAGGATAAGGTTTCATAAAAAGCTTCCATTTTATAGGGAGATTTGCCTTGATCAATGCTCTGCAAAACTCGATTGAAAAGTTTAAATCTGCATTAAACTCATCATCACATAACTGAAAGTGAGAAAAACCCTGGTTAACGATAAATTTTAATTCTTCAATAGTATTTTGAATTTTTTTATAGCAAATTTGTGTGTTGGCATTAACACAGTACGGACATTTTCCTAAACATCCTTTATGTGTTTCAAAACCAACAACAGATTCATTAAAAGATAAATATTTTGCATAATCTATTTTTTTTCCACGTAAATGAACTAATTCAATATCCGGACTATAATGCCAACCATTAAAAATTTTTATTTTTATTTGTTTAGCTTCTAGTTTCTCTAAAAAAAGAGGAAAAATCGTCTCACCTGGTCCAACTATTCCATAATCTGCTTTAAAATAATCTAATAATTTATCTGGCATAATAGAAAATCCTGATCCGCCAAGAACTATGGGTATATTATGTTCTTTAACACATTGAATCAATGGTATAATAGAAGGTAAAAAAAACTTATTATTAAAATAACCTAAAGAATCTATATTACGTATTGAAAACCCTACAAGATCATACGATTTTTTAATTAGTGTTTTTAATAATTCTTCTTTTGGTAATTCACAGAAACATAAATCTAATATATCAACATTATGATTATTTTTCTCTAGCGCAGTAGCAATATATTCTAATCCATTAGGGATTACAGGAGGATTCTTAAATCTATTCGGATTCACTAATAATATATTAAATCCCATAATTCTTCAATTTTAATGATTTATTTATCTTATTTACAAAAATACTCTTAAATTCTATATTAATTGATAATAAAAATAAATCTATGGAATCAGTATAACTTTGTCTAATCTATAGTTTATTAAATCTTTTCTAATACAAAAAGCAAAATTTAATGTTTAAACAGACATTTTTATTTACCAGTTTTGTTAAAATTGATTAAATATACTAACAATAAAATGTGAAATGATTTGGAAAAACAAGATAAGGATATTCTGAAATTATCAAAATTATGCAAGCATTGGGCTGATCACAATAATTCCCATAAAGAAAGTTTTTTAAAATGGCGAGATATTGCGAAAAGTAAAGGTTTGGAATCTGTAGTTGAGAATTTAAATAAAGCTATGGAAATGCTAGAGAAATGTAATGAGTATTTGTTAAAGGCTCATAGGGAGCTGTAGCTAAAATGAAAGTATAATAGATTTGCTTGAAAGATTAGATTAATCTAAATTAAATTAAAAGGAGACTTACATAAATTACATTCTCTAGCTCCTCGATATAGTGAATTTCCACAATTTGAGCAAGTATACCGTTTCTCCTCTTCATCAACCCATTTTTCAGTTCCAAGTTCACGCCATCTAGGAATTGTTCTGAGCATGACTTTCTTACCACCTGAACTTGGCCAATTCATTATGATAGAACAAGGAAATTCATTACATTGGCAACAACTTTCAAATTCTTTATTCTTTATACACTTTTTGATTGAGCAAGTTCGACAGAATGGAAATACAATACCATCAGATAAACAACCCGTACAAGCGATGTCATCTACACTTTTTGCGCCCCAAGCTTGAAAAAAAGGGAATAATTCCTGTTTGAATTGATGATTATTATCTCTGTGGGCAATATAGACTCTACAAACACCACAATACAAGCCACACGGTGCGAGAAGTTCCTTTTTAACATCCACCATTTTTCATATATTTAGAGGAAAAGGTTAATTAATGGTAATAATTGCTCTTTAAAATAGCCTAGTTTTCCCTCTAATTTATCAGGATCTTCACAGAGAACCCAAAGATATACAGAAATTTGAAGATCTGAGTATTCAAATAGCTTTTCTCCTCGGATTGTAAATCCATTAAGAGGTAAATCAAGCCTTATGGATTTTTCACGTATCAAACCAATAGTGTTATAAAAGTTAGAAAGAGTCTGTAGAAGTAAAGCAGTATTATTTATTAGCATCTCATCTGTATCTGTATTTGTATAATTTCCAAATATTAAGCCATCCATAGATACCAGGCTTGCTGCTTTTGCATCTACCTGACTACAGAAATCTTCAAGAATATTTTCAATTATCTCAGAAGTATCAGAGACTTTTTTTAGAGCAATACTAAACATTTGCATTATTGTGTTCCTATCAAATACAGTTGTATCACAGAAATCTATTGAAAACTGTTCAAACTCATCTAAGACTTTATTAAATTTATTTTTTATAGTAGTTACATTTTGTTGCCATTGAAGTGTTTTCCGTATATCTTCATCACTTTTACTTAAAACAACAAGAATAGCAGGAATTTCTTTTAATTCTACTAAAACCTTTAAAACTTCTCTAAAATAATTTGTTGCTTCTGGAAATCTATCTGGGTCTTGAGTGTCAATAACATACAGTATAATATCCGCTTCAGTGAAAAATAGTTCTGGTCTATTAAAGTAAAGTTTCTCTCTATATTGCACTTGTCCTCCTAAATCCCATGAAATTATCGGATATCCAAAAAAGTCTAGTTTTTCTCTTTTTACACCTCTTGTTGGAAGTAAAGATTTAATTATTGAAAATCTATCTTGAACTACAGCTAATATAGAAGTTTTTCCACCGTTATCGAGTCCGATCATCAGTAATTTTTTATGTTTCTTTAATTGCTCTTGAACATTCTTCTGAATAACTTGAGCTATTTTAATCCATTTTTGTAACATAGATGGTAATACATCTTTTATTTCAGGAAGATTTGCAACAGAAATCTTTGCTAAATCTCCAAGAGATTTTATTCCATTTGCAAGTAATTGATCAGAACTAACTTTGTCAACACCTATTAAAGTCTCAGGCTTGAATCTCATAATATCTTCTAGTTCACTAATCAAAACATTTCGTTTAAAAAAGTCTTTTAATATTACATTTTTGCTGGTTTGATCTGACATTCTACATCAGAATATTTTACATTTATCTTTATACTTTATACTTAATAAGATATTATTAAATTTTAGTAATTTTACTAATTAATTAATAATTAATTACTATTTAAAAAATAGATTAATTGAAAAGCGCTGTAGTTAAATTCTTATAAATAAGTCTTAACGATTGTAATAATAAAATGACAGAACAGAGAGTCCCTGAAAATATTGTAGTGTGCTTAGACACGTCAAGATCGATGTATAAAAAGGATTTCCCTCCTAATCGATTAACATGTTGCACCGATGCCATTAGAACACTCATAAATAAAAGATTTGAATTAGATAATTTAAGTACTTTTGCTATAGTCAAATTTTCTGACAAAGCAGAAAAAGTAATTGATTTTACCAGCTCAACTTATATCAATAACCTCAATCAGGCGTTAGATTCTCTTACCTGTAGAGGATATTCAGCATTAGGAGATGGATTAGCATTAGCAATCAAAACCGTTATCGCGGAGATGCGTAAAATTGGTGCTAAACCTCCCAGAATTCTCTTAATTTCTGATGGAAAAATTATGAAAACCATTGTTGATCCTTTAAAAATGGCACGGTTAGCGCAGGGATTAAATATAAAAATTGATACATTTTTAGTTGGAGAAATTACTAAAGAAAATATCCTAAAGAAATTAAGTGATATCACAAATGGGAGGTATTTTTATAATAGTGATTCTGAGAGTTTAATAAGATCGGCTAAGGAAATAGCTGATGATAATTATAAAAGGTATGGATCTAGCGATGATATAATTAGTGAAAATCCTGCATTTTTGAGAAAAATAGCTGCTGATTTATTAAGGGTACAAGATTTAACTAAAGATCAGAAACAACGTGCAAAACAAATAAGAGGAGAGGTAGATTTTAAGAAATGTTCAATCTGCTTTTCTGATAAAAATCCTTATACAAAAGGAACTTTTTATGTTACAGGGAGATATTGTCCTAATTGTACTACTCCATTTCATATACATTGTTTAGCGAGTTGGGCAGATTCTCAAAAAGATAATACACTAAAAAGGTCAGGGACGGCAAGATGTCCACATTGTTTTTATTTATTAAGGATTCCCACCGAAGTTACTCAAATACAAAAATTACGTATTCTTTCTCGTGGTAGTAAAGAAGAACCCCAAAAAAGACCTGAAATTCTCCCTGCTAAGTTTATTGAAGATGTAACCTTACTTGGGGAAGAGGCTTTGTTTACTGCATGTCCCGTATGTCATTTAATATTTGAAAAAGGACAACAAGCTGTTCAATGTGGTAATCTTGAATGTAATACACTTTATCATGAGGATTGCTTTAAAGAACTTAAGGATGGTCATTGTAGAAGTTGTGATGTTAAACTCCATCTATATTAATTAAATTTTATATCAGATCAATATGAATGAAATGGATGAAAATTTACGAAATCAGATAACAGTTGCTGCTTATTATCTTTCCCAAAAAAATTATACATATGATAAACTGTGTTGGATGCTAGCCGAAAGACAACTTGTTGCTCAACAAGATCCTCGGTATGCTCATAAAGACCGTATCAGAGAAAAAGCAGCAGAAATCTATTTTGGGTCTACTCCGTATGATATTTTGGTATGGTTGATAGCAGAGTTCGATATTAGACTAAAAATTAAAAAATCGGGAAAACCTCAAGATAGAATTATTTAATTTCTTAGGTTTATTAATTAACTATATTACCTTCTTACTGTTAAAACATATTCTAAAATAATTTGGACAAAATACTTATAAGAAAAAATTATGAGTGAACCCAAATTTTATAGTTATGGCGACGTCAAAGTAGGTAGAGGTGATTTCGAATTACCACCAGTATTGATAGGAACTATCTTTTATCAAGGACAACCTATTGTTGATAGAAAAAATAATGAAATTTTTGATGAGAGGAAGGCATTAAAACGAATAAACACACATTTATCCCTATCACAACAATATAAAATTCCTAATTTAATTGAAATTTCAGCAACTAACCCTAATGCTATAGTCAAATATATAGAATTTTATTTAAACAATTTTGATCCACCATTTGTATTAGGGGGGAATTTTGAATCAAGAGTTGCCGGGATTGAATACTTGTCTGAACATGGAGTTAAACCTGATCAATATATTTATAATACAATTTCAAATCTTAAAAATAAACAAGAAATGGAGATCCTTCAAAAATATAAAATTCAATCTACTGTTGTTTTAATCCTTGGTTCAGAAAATATGACATCAACT
This sequence comes from Promethearchaeota archaeon, assembly GCA_048940605.1. GTDB lineage: Archaea > Asgardarchaeota > Lokiarchaeia > Sigyniarchaeales > SOKP01 > Loki-b32. Next base: position 4,940 of record JBHLOJ010000033.1, on the reverse strand, counting down.
CAAAGATATGAATATATTACTGGAAAGAATCAACCTAACGACACAAGTATCATTGATGGATTGAAAAATTCGGGGATTGAAAAAATTTGGATTGATGGCGGTGTAATTAACTTAGAAAGCTTAGCTCACGTATTAGAGACACAACAATTAGTTAGTACAGCATTACAGTTTCCAGCAGGTACGGCACCTAACCTTTTTCTTTTTCAATATTCCTCTCCTCGTTTAAATATTAAATTCCATACGCGTTATAGACGGGCAAGTATAATGTTTATTGCTACGTGGTATTCCAATTTTATATTTTACGGAGCAATAGAAGACGCAAAAGAATCATTTTCCTCAGCGTACCAATCACTAGAGTTTAAAAATATTATCAAAAGTAGAAATATAAAATTTTTTAAACAATAAATTGCTTTTCTCTTACCCGTATTCATCAGCGATCAATAAAAAAATGAAAAAAAATAATAAAAAGCTATTAATACTAAGGTTTTAATATCTTAATTAAGTCTATACAATTTGGATAAAAAAATTCTTTGATTATGAGCTATGTTTAATAACGAAGATAGAGAAGATTTAGAGATTAGAGCAATACAGCTAATAGATAGGGCTGAAATCTTAGCTGACAAAAATAGTGGAGATGAAGCTATTGATTTGTATGAGAAAGCCGCTCAAATTTACATAGATCTCGGAAGTTATATAAAAATAGATGAACTTTATGTAAGAATTGCTCAAATAATAGCAAAATTTAAAAATAATATTCAAGCAACTTACAGACTGAAATCTATTATTAGAAAAACAGAAGAATTAAAGTTATATGAAGTTTCGGCAAAATTATTAATCCAATTAGGAAATATCTCCAATAATATGCGAGATTGGAAAACTGCTGGAGAAAGTTGGGAAAAAGCTTCAGAATATTTGTCTGAAATTGATCCAGAAGAATACCGCAGTTTGAGCTCAATCTTCCTATTAAAAGCCGGTCAAGCATTCGAACGCTCAGGGATAAAAAAAGATATGGGTAAGAATCTAATCTTAAAAGCAGTAATGAAGATAAATAAATTTCATGAACTTTATGAAAAAGAAGAAAAAAGAGCATTAAATCTTTTAACGAGAAAAGAATTTGAAGCTTCCGCCAAAAAATTCAATGACATAGCAGGGTATTTTGAAAAAGCATTGGGAAATCTAGGTGATCTTATAGATGAGGAAGAATCAAAGGATACATTACTTAATGCAAAAGCTCGATTTATCCATTTTGTTGCTGAATATCAAACTGTAGCTGCTTTGTGTCTAAGGGTATCTGAAAACCGTGATTTTAATAAGAAAATTAAAGATCTTGGTACAGATTCTCTTCAAAGGTTCAAGGAATCAATTACTCTCCTTAAATCTTATCTATTTCCACAGGTATCAGATTTTGATCATGAAATAATATTAAGAATAACTTTTGATACAATGTTGATGGCAATTATCCAGGGAATGCTAGGAGTTTTTCAATTATGTTCAACTGAATTTCTATTAGAGAATATTGAAGAGAACAAAAAATTAACCAAAGAACTAAAAAATTCCCCCTACTTTAAAATTGCAAATAGAATTGAAAAAGTAGGCATTAGAGAAGTTTTTGATGACCTTTTAAAACTCAATTTAGGTCATTTTGAGAATATTAAAAACACCCTAATTACTTATTTTAAATAATCTAGCCTTTAAATTGCATTAGGACCAACTGCTTTTATTAACGTTTTTATTTGTTCATCCGTTTTTGCAAACACACCAACATTTCCTATTTGAATTTTCTTTACCCCAATTTCTTTTACTATTTCATATGTTTCTATGATTTCTTCTAAGATTGGTGATCTATATTTAGTTAGTTTATACTGTGGAAAAAAAGCTAAGATATGGAAAGGGATTTGATCATCAATACTAACAATCAGCTCTGCTACTTTTTTAAACTGGTCAGTTTCAATTAGATTCGGGATATAAACAGTCAGAATTTCTAAATTAAATTGTCTTTTAACAATTTCTTTTGGGGCCTTAAGAACTGTTTTGTTAGAAGTTCCACACAGTCTCTTGTAGAGATCTGCATCATAAGCTTTAATATCAAGCCAATAGGAGTCTATTCCCGCTTTTTGAAAGAGATTTAAATTTTTGGGGGTGAGTCCAAAACCATTGGTTTCTAATAGAACCCATAAATCTTCACATTTTGCTTTTATTTTTTTTGTTACTTCTACATAAAAATCTGCTTGACATGCAATATCTCCCCCTGTAAATGCAACAATATTCCTAGCCGGACCAAACCCTTGGGGACCTAATACTATCTGCTCTTTCGAGAGTTTGTTTGGACATAATGGACTCCTTTTATTAAATAAAATACATGAGCCACAGTGTTTACATAAATCATTAGCATAATACATTAACGAACGTTCTCGTGGTTCAAAAACGGTTATATCTTTTTGATAAATTTTACACATTGTTGCAATTTCATCAGTAGAATACCATTCTCCATTAAAAAACTTTGAAAATTCCCAAGAATGGCATTTTAAGCAATTATGATTGCAACCCGACTGATAAATAGAAAAATAATCTTCAGGTCTTGATAAATGGGCTGCAGATATTACTCGGTGATACTGACTATCTTCAAATTTTAAAGTTGCTCTACAGGCTGTTTGTAAAGAACCATCTTTCAACTCAACTTCACATGCCCCTTTATTATATCCTTGCTCTACCATATTACATGGTAATTTCGTTTCTTGCATGCCAATGGAAATTAAAACTGATGTTAATAAAAATTTAATGGAAATTTTCTTCAACTATGTAGAAATAACAAAGTTTAAAAATCCTCTTTTCTATAATTTATTTAATTAAATAGAAAGAGAATTAAGTAAAAAATTCTCATAGCTTTTTCTATTCTATTAGTTGTATTCAGCTTGAATATCAGATAGAGGAGATTAGGCTAACGAAAAATATATGAAAAAATGTATAGGGGATATTTGTTTTGAAAATATTATATGTAAATCCTGCAAGACTTAGTTCTGGACTTGACGCAATAATTAAAGGACCTCCTCTTGCTCTCATTTCGATTGCTGCAATGGTTCCTGAACATGATGCAGAATTATTTGATTTTAAGGTTCATAAATATAAAGAACATAGTTTTCGTTCACTATTGAATAAAACTGATATTGTTGCTATCACTTCAATGACTCCACAAATCTCTCACGCTCTTGAAGTAGCTGAGATGGCTAAAAACCAGGGATGTATCACAATTATGGGCGGATATCATCCAACTTTAGCACCTGATTATGTTGCAAAACATCCGGCAGTTGATTATACAATACGAGGGGAAGGAGAATATTCATTTCAAGAATTGATACATTATCTTGATGGTAATAAAAACCAAAATCTATTAAGAAATATTGATGGTGTATCATTTAAAAATAAAGAAGGAAAAGTAATTCACAATAAGGATCGTAGGTTAGAACAGAATTTAGATAATTTTCCTATGCCTCGTAGGGATCTTTTAGATGATAAAAAATATATTTATTTAGGGGCACGTGTAGCTCAACTTGAAACCTCACGTGGATGTCCTCATAATTGTAAATTCTGCTGTATAATAAAAATGTGGAGGAATGCAGATCGTCCTGTTACTTATCGAACAAAATCAACTGCTAGAATTATGAGAGAGATTTATGATATTGATTGGAAGAATGATTTTATCTTTTTCTGTGAAGATAATTTTACTATTAGGATAAAACGTACAAAAGAGATTCTTGAGACAATGATTCGCTCAGGAGTGCCGAATAAGATTTATTTTTCTTGCCAATCTCGGGTTGATACTTTATACCAAAACCCATGGTTAGTTGATTTAATGCATAAAGCAGGTATGAGACAAGTCTTCCTTGGGATTGAATCAGTTCATCAACAGAGCCTTGATGCCATGAATAAACAAAATACTACTCCAGAAAAGGTAAGAAAAGTAGTATCTATGCTACAGGATCGTGGAATCTCAATTTTTGGAGGTGTTATTATTGGTTTTCCTGGAGAAACCAAGACAATGGTAAGGCAGAATATTCAATTTGCTAAATCTCTCAATATGACATGTGTCCAATTTACCCCTATCACCGCATTCCCTGGCACTGAATTCTACGACGAAATGAAAGAAAAGAATATGATCACCAGTCAAAATTACAAACATTATAATCTTTTTCATCCCATGATGCGAACGGAACAATTATCAAATATAGAAATATATAGATTAGTCGCAGAAGCCTATTCTGCTTATTACCTTAGCAAGGGTTGGCTTAAGATGCTAGCAAAAAGATATTGTAATCCTTTCGGTAAGTGGAATTGGATGGGACGAAATATTCCTCGATTTGTTAAAACGTGCATCATGAGTGGTCTGGAAATGCTTCACACAATGGGAATGACTCAAAGTATAATTTCCGATGAGATGAAAGAAATCATGGCATTAGCCAAAGCAGGAAAACCCTATGTAACTGAAAATTCTGAAATACGTAAGACAGAAATTGAAAAAGTTACTTTTGATAAACAACCAAAACAACCAGTAAAAATTAGTGGCTGATTATTTAAAAGTCATTTAAAATTCTATCAATAAGATCTTTTAGCTCTTTTGCTAACCTTGAATTTATCTTCCCGCAAGTTTCTAAAATAATCAATCCCTGTTCAGCATAGCTCTTTTGTTTTTGAACTGTCCATCCAGATACTTCCATGTCCAGAAGATTATCTATCCGATCAGCCATTTTTATCAATTTAGCTTCCTTTGAAGCAGGACCAAATGCTCTCAACCAATCATCTTTGCTAAGTTCTTTTGGTTTCGATAATTCTTTTACAATAGAAGCAACTTCAGTGCCAAATTCTGCCTTTAATTCTTCATATGATAAATTTGTATCCTCTAAAAGATCATGAAATAACGCTGCTATCATTAAGTTCCTATCCTT
>JBHLOJ010000032.1:0-28619 GCA_048940605.1 Promethearchaeota archaeon | reverse complement strand
ATAATCTTTAAGGTTGTATAATAAGCAGCAATAATTCTGAACATTTGTGTGAAATAAAAAATGAGCATTAGGTAAAAGGATACCACGTATTAACTGATTATCATATTAATTTTATTCACAATATTTTTTGCTCCATCAAAAGATTCCTGTATATTTCTTCCTTTATATAAAATGGTGCATAAAGGTTCACCTTTTAAAATGTTCTTATTCGGTTCACTTTTGTCATGAACACACTTAAGATTATTAATCTCAGAAACAAGATTTTTATTTATCTCTTTTGGGGCAAAAAATATTAATTTTGTTGAGAATCCACTTAATTTCTTAGTTCTAATTATTTTTTTGATGGTATTCCATTCATTTAAATAAAAGCTTTTAACATGTAGATCTAGTAGATTTAAATTATAACTCATCTCAGATGCTCTTATAGAACCAGGAATCCTGGGATTAACCTCCATTAAATATGGATAATGATTTTTTAGCACAAAATCGAACCCATTAATACCTTTCAAACTTAATTTATTCGCTAAAGTTTTAGATATTTTTGATATTAGTTCATTATCCTCCTTCGGTAAATCAGCGGGTACTGTATTACCACAATACATAAAGTCTTTAGGAGAATATAGAAATTGCTCTCCTATAACCTGACGATTTATTGAAATAATTTCACATTCACTACCATTTGAAATAGTAGTACAACTAATAGGTATTCCTTCTATGTATTCTTGAATCAACCATTCAGATGAAATAAACTTTTTTGTATTTAAATTTTTTATTAAAGGTGAAAATTCTTCAGGATTTTCAATTTTAAATACGTTCAATCCTCCAGCACTTTTTGGCTTCTTAATAATAATTGGGTATTGAAGTTTCCCTTTAAAAGATTTTAGATCATCGTAACGAAATGTAAATGGGACCTTATATGTGTTCATTTTTAAGAAATTATAAATAAATTCAATATTTCGAGCCCTTTTAAGAGTATTATCATTGTTTAAACTCTTAATTTTATAATTTTTATTTTTTATTTCAGTTAAAATCGTTTCTCTTTCTTCATAGGCATCATCTAATCCACTACCTATTATTAAATAATTGATGTTAGGATATTTTTCTAGCATTTTTATTGTAAAATCTGAAAGTAATTTACTATATTGATCTTTAATTGATTCATAATTAGTCTCTAACTCTTTAGTTATAACCAAACTATCTTTAACATTCGGATAAAGGTCAACATCTCCGAAGAAATCTACTGCATATACATCATAGTTGGCAATTTTTAAAGAATAAGTTAATGGACGTGTATTGAATCCAACAACTAAAACAGATTTGGAATTATCTTTCATCAATTATCAATTAGAAAAGAAAATTTAAGAAGTTTTTAGGAACTTCAGTTTAATAAAAAATTCATATAACTGATTCCCGATATCGATTAGAATTTACAGTTATGTAGAGATAATTTTTAAAGAAATCTAAAAAAATAAAATAGGTAATTAATATTGATAAAGAATTTTGAAGGAAAGGTTGCTGCAGTAGCTTTCTTAAAATCTAAAGAATCTTTTTCAATTCAAGTATTAGAGAATTGGGATTATATTTATTGAATTTGTATATTTGAGCACTTGCATATTTTTTAAAGTTTTTTTTAATTTTTTCTGCGGAATATGTATGAACTCCAAGGGCTTGAGTTGCATACGATTTCTTTGGTTCTAGAACCACCATATGTATTTTTAGTTTTGCTAATTTTTTTGTTAATTCCTTTAATTCCTGAGTAATTAGTACATAATCAGTCTCAACTTGAGCTATCAAGTCAGGGTGTTTAACGGAGATGTTAGCACCACAATCACTACATATAAACACAATTGGAATTATATTTCTATCCTTTAATTTCTCTATTTTTATTAATTCTGAAACTTTTTTGAGTGCTGCTGCCATTGGAGTATAGGATTTCCCCTCAATTTTTCTTAATTTAGTTATTGCCATTTTAAAGTTCACTGTCGGTTTCTGAAGAACTACCGCTTGTTTTCCACGGAACACTAGCAAAGCAATTTTATCTCTTTTTCTAAACCCTTCTCGATGTAAAGATAATATTACATCTGTCATCTGTTTAATCACATAATACATTGATGCTGAACTATCAAGCACAAAAAAGAGAGCTAAAGGAGCACGGTACTCATAAATTTTATCCATTAAATCATATTTATTAAAATGGATTGGAAATTCTATATCAGTTTCATTATATACTATATTTTTTAGATAATTTCTAATTGTAGCATCTAAAGCAATACTTTTTGGATTCTCACTAATTGGTGTTCTGTATGATACGTATCTACCCTTTTGAGAAGAAGATATTTTAATTCTCCTTCCTATTCCCCTACCTCCATAATCTGAAATCTTACGGTCTTTTCTAATATTGTCGAGAATTGAAGTCATTTTTTTTTCCATTTGATAAATGAATGGTAGAGATGTGTTTTTACCATCAAAAAATCTAAGATCATCATTAAAAGGTATATTTTTTACTTTCCAACCTCCTGCAGGTTTAGGATTCCTCTTCTTATTGTCTGGATATTTTGGAGGGGGAAGTTTCTGCTCCCTCGACTCTGGTATATCAACTTTATCTGGATCAACAGATTGACGTTTGAACTCCTTTTGAAAAGAATCATCATGTTTTAAAGGGCCTTCAGTTTCTCTATTAGGTTGAAGTACATTAGTTTCTTCATAAGCTTCTTTAATTTTTCCGTAGACTTCAGCAATCTTAGATTTTATCTCTTCAGGTGTCATTTCATAATGAAGTGATTGAATTCTGTGTTCAAATACCAAATCCATTGCTACATTTAGATCTTCTTCCATTATATCTTTTCGAGCATTTAATGCTGCATGAGCTCTGGCACATCTAATGAAGGTAATATCAGCTCTTTGAGAGAAGATTTCTAATTCACTTACAATTTTAGATACAAATTCATAAACAGAATTAGGGATTTGGACTTCCTTTAATATTTTACGAGCATTTAGGATTTTCTGTCTTAATACTTCTTGTTGCTCTTCATAATCTTCAATGAACTTTTTTGGGTTATCATCAAAACTGATAACTCTTCTAGTAATTTCAGCTCGCAATTCATTATCTCTTGGAGCTCTGATCCTAACCTCTAAACCAAGTCTATCAGCGATTTGCGGTCTCAAATCACCTTCCTCAGGATTCATACTACCCACAAGAACAAATCTAGAGGGGTGAGATACTGAAATCCCCTCCCTTTCTATTATATTAACACCAGAAGCAGCTGAATCTAAAAGAACATCAACGATATGATCTTGTAGTAAATTAATTTCATCTACATATAAAATACCTCGATTCGCTTTTGCTAATAATCCCGGATGTAAGGCTCTAATTCCTTCTGTAAGAACTTTATCAATTGATAATGAGCCACAAACCATATCTTCTGTGACACCTAAGGGCAAATTCACTAACCACATATCCCTAAATTCGGTTTCAACTTGACTTTTTTCTTTTTTTTCTTTACAGCTTTCACATAAATCGACTATATCTGAATAAGGATCACATGAAAATTCGCAACCTTTAATAACCTCGATTTGGGGCATCAATTCAACGAGGCTTCGTACCGCAGTGCTCTTTCCAGTACCTTGATGACCCGTTAAAAGAACTCCTCCAATCTGTGGATCTATCACATTTAAGACTAATGCCATCTTCATTTTATCTTGCCCAAGTATTGCGGTAAACGGAAAATTAATTCTTTTCATAATTAAGTATGATTCCTTTATTATCTAAGATTTTACTAATTTAACTCTTAATTTTCTTAATCAAATTAAAGCTTAATCAAATAAAAATGTATCAAAATTAAAAATATGATGAAAAATATTTTTTTTTCTTAGAAAATCAAAACTTTTTAGAAATTTCTTTTAATTTTTTGCTTAAACCAGCTACAGCATCATCCCACTTAGAAATAGATTTTTCCATTTCAGGGATAGTCGCTTCTCTTTCCTTAAATTCTAAGAAATCTTTGAACTGTTTAACAAAGTCTATTCGTTTATTCGTTTCTTTCACATATCTATTTATCTCTTGATTTTGGTTCTCTAAAACTTCAGGAATACGTTGGGTTTCCCTTCTTCGAGTTAAAGTTGTTAAATATTCTTCAGTTCCTAACAGTAATGAATTCAGTTGTTGGATACTTTCATCTATTATTTTCTCATAAGTTTGTGGAACCTTCTCTTTAGGAAACAAATTTGTTACATCCACGATGAATTTTTGCGTAAGACTTATTAATTGTTCCCTGCTTTCATATCCTTCAATTTTATAATCAACAGTATGATAAGAAGCTTCTATTCCACTTACATTATCTAATCTAAAAATCTTAAATCCCGGATCATTTTTCAATTGTTTGTCTGGATCTCCCTTTTTATCGGCAACTTCTATTTGACGTATTAATCTTTGAGGATTAAATACAAGAGAAATCGCTAATGGATTATTTTGTTGATAAGATAATGTTGTACGAATATCGATATGCGACATCATAACCTTAAATCCAGGATGCGAATGCCACCATCCAACCACAAATTCAGGAGGATCTCTTGAAAAAGCTTCATCATCAATTATGTAAAGTGATTCATAATCTTCATCAGACCATTTATATTGATCAATTACAGCATCTTTATCTAATTTCTGATGCATAATAGGATAAGCCGCTGAAATAAAAACATTTTCTCCATCATTTCTACCTGTAAAAATACCACTAACTTCAAGCCATTCATCTTTTGGGATGCGGGCATTAGCAAATCTCACAGCTGCAGCGACAATTGTCAAATATACCTGCTTTGGAATTATTATCATTTTTACTCATAAAAAAATAGCTTTTTACAAAATAATACAACTTCTTGTATTTATGTCTTTTTCATTGCATAAAGAAAAAGGAGGGTATAATGTACACTAAGACCGATTAATCCATAAAATTTTTAATACTAGAAATAAATTTTACTATGAAATAAATAATAATTTAAATTCAAAATCTACCATTATAATATTACTTGATTCAAATAATTATAATATAAAATGTGATAAGATCTGACAGAAAGAGGATTTGAACCACTCTCCAGCCAATTAGGGATACCTGGTACAAGCTATCGAATTCAATTGGGATTAATTAATGGGAAATGGGCTTCACGATTATTGAAAGGAAGAGATATAATTGAATCATATGTTTATAAAGATGAAGACACAGAGGGAGGGTTCCCAAACCAAAATTTGATCGTGGGATGGGTTTTACGTACTGTAGCGATTCCAAATATTAATCCTCATCAAATTATGAAAACTACACAAGCTTTGGTTAAACAGGCTATTCAGAAGAAAGAAGAACGGAAGGTTGTAGCTCCCATTTCTGAGACTAAAGGTGTTGAGTTAGAAAAAGTCCCCGAAAATGAATTGAAAAGGTCGCAGGTTCAAGGATGGGTTAAAACAGAGGGAACAAAAGCCCAACAAGAACTCGATGAAGAGAGAAGACAAGCTTTTAGAGAAACAGTAGCTAGTAGAAAAGCAGAAGAACAAACCAGTACTTCAACAGCTACAACTCTGAAAACAAGTAGACAATTACCATCCATCCCAAAAGGAGGAGTAGCAGAACAAGTACCAATGAGTTCATCAAGCTCAAATTTTTGTCCACATTGCGGTAAGGATTTAAATTGGAAATTTTGTCCTTATTGTGGTAAACCTTTACCACATGATTAGATCATAAATTAATATCCTTTAAGGTTCATTACTGAATTTTTTTTATATAGCATTTTTTTAAATTAAATGCTTTTTGTTCAAATATTTAAAACCATACACACTATATATATATCATAAATTTGAAAAAACTAGTGAATATAGAATGGGGAAAAGTAGCGATCAAAGTATAGTAACAATTAAACCACTTGCTTACTATAAAATGTTACTACACGTCTTACGTTTTGGTTCAAAATATATAGACCATTCAAAATTATCTGAAGTTATGGGGGTCTTAATTGGTCGTCTTGAAGGAGAAGATGAAATTAAGAATGTTATAGTTGAAGATGTAGTAGCAGTTTCTCATGGAGGTACAATAGAAGTGAAATTCTCAGTTGATCAATTGGGCGCTTTTGGAGAATTAGATACGAAAATATGGGAACAATATGGGGATCTTGGGTGGTTTTCAGTAGGATGGTATCATTCTCATCCAGGATTAGGTATTTTCTTTAGTGAAACTGATAAATATAATCAAATTTTTTGGCAAAAAAATCCTAGTGGTATAGGAATTGTATTTGACCACACATACCTAGATAAACCAAATGATTTTGGATTTAGAGCATTTAGATTAAGTGAAACGAGATTAGACGACCCTTCATTAGCTTTAAAATCAGATTACCATGAAGTAAAAGCTATTGTTGAACCTCCTAAAGATCTTGAGTTTTATTTAAGAATAATGGATTTAATAAATGCTATTTATACAGGAAGCCCCCAAATTCTTGAATTAAATGAAACAGTTGATTTATTTGGAGATGTATTTATCCCTGAAGAAGAGCAATTAGAATCGAAGCTACCTGAAATAAATTTTGAGGAAATAATTTTAACACTAAAAAAAGGGATGGATAACTTATTAGAATCTACTATTAAACCCATAGCTTATCTTCTCCATACTTGGGGACAAGATATTGTTAATAAGATAAATATAAACAACTTAGGAATGAGGAATAATTTAAAAGAAATTAGAGACAAATTAAGTGATGAAATTAATAATTTACAACAATCTTTCAATTATAATTTGCAGAATGATTTAAAAGATTTAGATTTCTATGTTGATGAGAAACTTGAAGATTTAGACGATGAAAAAGAAAATATTAAAGAATTAATTAACGTATCGAAAGAGGATTACAAAAATCAAATAGATTTATCATTTCAAGATAATCCTATTAATCAGATTATAGGAAAGAATACAGATATATCTAATAGCATAGCGGAATTTAATGATGTTTTTTCAAACAATATTGAAAATCTGGAACAAGCTAACAATACTTTAAAGAAATATATAGAAAGTTATAAATCCCTTGATAATTTAATCCAAAGCAATTTAACTTCATTACAAGAAGATTCATTAACGAATTTTAATAAAAAGATAAACAAAATTAAAGGTAGTATTAATACTCTTAATAAAGAAACAAAAAGTTATTTGTCTGATTTAAAAGCAGCGATTATATTGTTAGAAAGCTCTAAAAATCCAATTAAGATTAAATTAGAAACATTACAAACTGAACATAAGGAGCTACAAAAAACCATAAAAGATCTTAAGTCTCAAAATCAAGAGTTATTAGATAAAATAAAAAAATTGGAGGAAGGGGGTGTCTAAAAGAACTTGTCTTTTACTGTCAAAATTGAAACAGAAGCTTTAATTCGAATGGTAACTCATGTTCTAAAGTTTGGTAACGAAAGCTTAGATGAAAGTGTTGAAGTTATGGGTGTATGTATTGGTGATGTAGATGAAAAAAATAAGTTAATACATTTAATTAATATAAATCCTATACAACACGGAATTCATGTATCAACTGGTTTTTCTAAAGAAGATATTGAATTATTTGCTGAATTAGATAAAGAATCCCTAGAGCAGGACAGAAAGATAGTAGGATGGTATATTTCCCGCCCTGGATGGGGTCTTGATTTTACAGAAATTACAATTCAAAATCATAAATTTTTCCAAACAGATAAAAATCCTCAAGGTTTCATTATTATTTTTGATCATACACTCATGAGTAAAGAGAAAGGATTTGGCTTTAAAATTTATAAGCTAAAAGAATATAAGAAATCAAATGATCACATTGAAGTTCCATATGAAATTGAAATATCATCGGACCTAAATTTTTTTAAATGGGTAAAGAAATTCGTAGAAGACTCGCAAAGAATATCCCCTATTATAATTAAAGAATTAAAGGAACAACCTTTAAGTGAACTACAAGAAATACCTCTTTCAGCTGAAGATTCAATAGAAAAAAGTGTCAATGATTATTCAGGACAGGTTGATCAGGTAATTTCTAGTTTTAGTAATGGATTGGTAAAATTAAACGAAGCAATTGGAGAGACTTATCAAACTCAGTTTAATACATGGATTGGTGAAGTAACTGAAGGAACTCTAAAAGGCATGGATCACATTAATAGGACCTTAACCCAATTAAAAAATTCCATTTCGGATGGTTTAAGAGATGTACAGAAATTCTTTAAAAGCACGTTTGAAGAAATTTCTGGGCTCTTCAAGAAGAATATAGCAGAATATATAGATAGACGCGTAGAAGGTCAGAAGGAATTAAAAAATGAAATTTCACAAATTCTAAATACGATAATAGAAGAATCAAAAATAATAATCGAAGATCACATAAAAAGTATAATTAACCCATTAGAAGAGAAAACTCAGAATATATTAGATTCATTGGAACAAACTTCAAATTTAAACTCTCAAATGTCGACCTTAATTATGAACTTAGATAGCCTAGCTTTAGATAAGGATGCTGATATAAAAAATCTCACAAAAAATATAAGCGAACAAATAGAAAAGGCTACAACTCCATTCAAAACCCAAATTGACGCTAAATTTGAAGAAATCGATTTAGAATTAAAACCAATAAAGGAAAGTTATTCAGAAATAAAGATTTTACTTGAAAAGCTTCAAAAAACAATTACGGATTTCCGAAATATCTCTTAATTTTATTATTAAAAGAATTGCAGAGTCGAAACTTTTGAAATATGTAATTTATATTTTGGAATATTCGTACTTAATCTTTTTAATTGATTTAATTTTGCAATACGACTTAAGACTCTACCTATTCTATCAACCTTAATATCCACACCATAGTTTTCGCGGAGAACAGAGTTGATCTTATAAGAAGATAATATTACAACACTTGAAATATTTTTCTCGCAAAGTAATTCAATTGCTCTCTTTACGAGTTTTATCAGGCTTTCTTTATTTTCTACTTGAGTCTTTTTCATTCTTCAAAAAAAAATTCGATATAATATATAACTAGTTATATTTGAGTATTTTTAAAACTTTCATATGAAATTTATCATTTGACTTAATAGGAATAACCCTTTTCAATTAAGCGTTTCTTGTAAACTATTTTTTATAGCTTTCATGAGTTTTTTGAGTAAAGAATATTCGAGATATAATATTATTTTTATGAAATTTTAAAAGTTCTCTTAAATAACATTTTTATAATATATACTTATTAATTTACATTATAATAATGTCTAATAAGTAATCAGATTCTTCAAAAAAGTCAAAACATAATAAAATTTTCAAAACAAAAATGACAAAGTTCACATCAAAAATAAAAAACCAATTATCCGCTTTTTATTCTGATAAAATAATTCGTCAAGAAGTTTATGTTGATGGTAAAGAGCCAAAATCATATTCTTTCCAACGTAAATTTTATGGATTATATGGAATATTTATTATATATTCACTATTGTTAATTACTGCTATTAACATTCCAGGCAGTAATTGGATTAAATTATTAATGCTTGGAAATCCATTCGTTTTTTCAAATACTATTGTTGCTTTCTTTTTAGTATTGTCTTTTCTGTTTAGTGTAGATAAAGTAAGAATCTTTATTTTTGAAAAAAAAACGATAATAAAGCAATCAATATTGTATTGTAGTCTATTTGTGATATTATATCTATTACTTCTATACATTTCAACAGATATTAATTTTATGACCTATTTATTAACCTTAGCAATGATTTGGCTACTTCTATTAAGTAGTCGCTTCTATATATATTCAAGGAAATTTTCGACTAAAATAGAAGCAAGATTCATTAAGAAATATTCAATTCCGAGATATATGTTAGCTATTATTATTCCTTTTATTATTCTGGCTATTCTTGTAATAATTTCATTATTTTACAGGAGTTTCTTGGTGTGGTTATCTTTAGATTTTTTTGGAAAGACTGATCCCACTAGTGCAGTTAAAGTCTACAGTTTAGAAATGCGTGTAATCATGCCATTAATCTATTTTAGTTTAGTAATGACCTTGGTCTTTATTATTTTCGAATTTGTACTTACCAGGAGACGAGCTGAAACTAGAAGGGCAGGTACCTTTGATAATTTTACATTTTCTTTAATAGTGTTATTTATATTTTTCTTTCAAATTTTACAAATTAGTATCTATATGCTACTTCAAGAAGATACTGTTACTGCATTCAAAGCAACAATAGGTGCAACAGGGTCTCCAGCTTCATACATATATATATTTGAATTTGCAGTATCTATGTACTTTTTATATCGAATTATAAAAAGGACCGGTCAGACAATCGGTTGGCGTATAATCTTCTTCAAAAAGGATGGTTTAATTCTATTGTGTTTAGCTTGCGTATTTGCTCAGACTTTAACTCGTTTCTCACTAGCAAGTCAAATTAACAACCAAGTAATTACCAATATTGGTATCGTGTTAATGGCTGATAAATATATTATTTCGATTCTAATGATTTTTTTCCTAGGAACAACAATTCTAATCTATTATTTAAAACCTCATGAAACATCAATGTTCATGAGATTACAAAAAGAGACTGTTAGTGACGAAGAGGAGAGTATGGAAAGAATTTACAAAATTATTAGAGGTGAATATATTAGGAGGGGTGAAGCTTACCCACTCGAAATAATTGAACGAGAATTAATTAAAGCAACACAATTATCGAAGGGAAATGTTTATGCTCTTCTCGATCAATTAGTAAAAAAGGATATGGATATTTTAATTACGGAAGAAAAACAGGATTTGGGTAAACCAATTAAAATGATTGATTTTGTATCGGTTACCGAGCGTTTTGAGAAAAAGGGAGTAGCCAAACAAAAAGCAAGAAGATATCTAAGTGAGAGACTTTTAGAAACAGCTTTAGAGAAAGATAGAAAGAAGAGTTTGTTAACTGCTAAAACTGATGCAGGTAAAGTGTCAAATAGTTTTATCTCATCTCTTTCCTCTGATTTTAGTAAGAAACAAAAAGATAAAACTATACGTTTGGAAAAACTAAAAAAAGTGGATATTTCTTTCACTTCTGAGCAGCTTACAGAAAATCTGAAGAAAGTCATAATCCAAATTATCAAAAAAGAATATAGTTATAGGTTAGAAAATCCAAAAAAAATGCCAGAATTTTATATCCCAATATCTGAAATTTCCAATGAAATTGAATTAGCTACAAGAATAACACCAGGAGAATTATATCCCATTTTAGAAGATTTAAACAAAAATGATGTTGAAATCTCTTTGGTTGAGAACCCAGATGAGCCTGAAGATAAGAGAATTAGGATATTACCTTTTGCGGATGACAATATGAACTATTCCTTGGTTAACTTCAGACCTGAGGAATACTCTAAATTTCGGATTATAGTTACTAAAACCTTCCTCAAAAATCTTAAAGCTAAAAAAGAGAAGAGAGTTTTGTTCCAATTAAAAAAGGAAATTCCTGATAAAACAGAGACCCAGAAATCTTGGATTGAATTACTAAGCATACTGCATAAATATTACCCAATATATGCAGAACAGTTAGAAAAAATACCAGACAACCTTAAATTGAGAAAAGATTTAGAGGTAATGGCTAAAGTTTTTGAGAAGAAATAAAACTAAATTCCTTAAATTTGATTAAGAACTGAAAAATTTAAAGAATATTCCATTAAAAACCGATTAAATAGGTCATACCCTAAGAAAGCTATCACTCCAGACTTTTAATCATAAAAATATTTAGAAGAAATCTATCTTTCAAATATTTAATTAAAATAAATATAATAAAAGAAATACAGTGCCATTTAAAGAACTTTCACCTTCAGCAGGACGGGTGTTTTTTGGTTTATCTTCGTTTCAAATGCTTGCTATGTTTAGGAGGGGCTTATTTTACACATTTTTATCAATATACTTAAGGGAATTTTTAAAATTATCAGTTTGGGAAACAACGTTATATGCTACATTACCTATGGTAATGAGCGTTATTTTTCAAAATTTGGTCTGGGGACCAATAAGCGATAAGCTTCAACGCCGCCGAACATTTATAATATCAGGAGAAATTTTAGCAGGTGCGGGGACCATTACAATTTGGGCAATACATTTCTCATTTGATAATTTATATGTAGCGGGATATGTAATAATTATTGGTCTTAGTTTTGTCGAAATGTTTTGGTCCATGTCTAATATTGGGTGGAGTGCACTTATAAGTGACATATTTCCTTTTGAAAAACGTAGTAAAATAATGGGGCAGCTAACGAGCTTAGGCGGATTGGGACGAATAATTGGAATATTTATAGGTGGTATATTATATGACTCTGGTTTTGGATTTAGAAATGGGCCTTTATTTTTTGTAGCTTCACTTGTAATGTTTGTCTCATCAATACCAATGTTATTTGCACCAGAAGGAGGTGTAGAAAAAGAAACTGATATGAAAGAACACCCACTCAGTGAAGAACCTAAACATCAAAATAATCTATATGTTTTTATTATATTTATTGTAGCTTTAATTTTTATTAACTTTGGGAGAAATTCCATAGCGGTACCGTACCCTCAATATCTCCGCTTGGAGTCTGGGTTTAACGTTAATAGTATTATGTTAAGTTTCATAGCTAATACACGCTCATTAGCAGTTATGATAATTGGATTTATGGCGGGATATTTAAGTAAAAAACTTGGTCATTCTCGAACGTTAATCCTTGGAACATCGATCGGAATCATTGCCTTAATAATTACAGCTACAACAACCCATTTAACTCTTATATTTGTAGGAGGTTTTTTAATAGGAACCGCGGAAGTTATTCTGTATGCATCATCATATGCTATCGCATCAATTTTGATTCCCGCAAAAATAAGAGGTAAACTATTTGCAGTTTATAACACCACATTTTTCTTGTCATGGGGGGCAGCTAGTACTTTAATCAGCGGACCACTAATTGATATTCTCATAGAGAAAGGAGAGAGTGAAATTCTTGCATATCAAATAGCATTCCTTGTTGGAGCATTATTGTGCTTAATAGGATTAGTTATATTCCTTTCTTTAGAAATATGGTTGAGAATTAAAAAAAGGGGAATTTAGGGTATTATATGGAGAAATTTTACTCAGGTTGATTTTCCCACCATTCAGCTATGGATGCAATGTATTTATCATCCCATAAAGTCTTGATTTTACACCTTTTAGTACATTCTAAACATTTTTCTGGAGCATAGATAGGATTAGAAATATATTTTTCTCCACTATCTGGTAATAATACTACTACTGTGCCAGCTTTCATCTTTCTTACCGTTTCTAACGCAATATGTAAAGCAGCTCCTGAGCTGATACCTGTAAAAATTCCTTCTTGTAATGCTAACATACGAGAAGCATGTGCAGCATCTTCCAAAGAAACATACACTTTTTCATCTATTCTCGATTCATCATAAATATCTGGAATATAAGAAGTTTTTAAATTCTTCAATCCTTGAATTGGTGTTTCAGCTTTAGGTTCTACAGCAATGATTTTTACCTTTGGATTAAATTCCTTCAATCTTTTTGATATTCCCATTAATGTCCCCGAAGTTCCAATACCCGCAACAAAAATATCAATTTCCCCATCAGTATCCTCAATTATTTCTTCAGCAGTATATCTATAATGCGCTAAAGGATTATTTTCATTGGCGAACTGATTCGGGAAAAAGTATTTATCTGGATCTTGTTTAACAATTTTTTTAACATAGTCTTGTGCTCCATTCATTCCATCTTCTCCCGGAGTTAATGTTATTTTTGCCCCATAAGCAGTCATAATTTTACGCCGTTCAACAGACATCGTTTCAGGCATTACAATTTCTAATTGATATTCTTTCACCGCACAAACTAAAGCTAGTCCTATACCAGTATTACCACTACTTGGCTCGATAATTATTTTGTCTTTTGTTAAAATACCCTCTTTCTCAGCTTCCTCTATCATTGAGATAGCGATTCTATCTTTTACAGAACCAGCAGGATTATATTTTTCCAATTTAGCTAGTAGTAATACATTAGGATTTGGATTACATTTTTCAATTCTAACTAAGGGAGTTCTCCCAATCAACTTCAAGATATTTGAGTAATATTTCATTATAATATACTTCTACTTATTTATTACTTAAAATAAATAGAATAGATTTGTATTAAAAATTATTATATTTTATGAATTATAAAATTGGGATCAAGAAAAACCTTATTTTAATAAGCATTTTCTTGACATTTTTCGCATACAAGGTAATCAGCAGGTCTATAACCACGTTTTTCACCATTCCAATAAAGAATTTCTCCACTTTCTTCATCTATAATAATATCTTGGCTACTACTCGGAAGTGTTTCCATAATATTCCCACATTTACTGCATTTTAGTTTTAACCTGCTCATATCATCATCTTCAGTTTTTCCTATTCAAGAACTTCCATAGGTTTTCCATGATGTTCTGGAATTGGTTGAACACCACAACTAGCACCCATCCAACAAACTAGTTGATCACCTTCTTTGTGCATTGCTTTTCCACAATGCATTGGAAGTTCTTGTTCTAATCCACATTCCACACATTTTAATTTACCCATACTTTTATCAACCTCTTTTTGATTTTTCTTTTCTTTAATTTTACCTTTAACAATTTCCATAGCCTTCCCATGATGTTTAGGAATAGGCTGTGCACCACAACTAGCACCCATCCAGCAAACTAATTGATCACCTTCCTTATGCATTGCCTTTCCACAATGTATTGGAAGTTCCATTTCATAACCACACTCAATGCATTTTAAGATCTCACTCGTTTCTTCAGGCATTACACTTGATACCTCTTGATTTTTAGCTTCTATATATTTTCCGGGATTGTTTCTAAATTTTTTGATACAATTTTCACTACAGAAATAATAATTTTTCCCATTATATTCATACTCAATCCACTCTCCTGCGAGGCCTTTCATACCACAGACAGGATCAATTACTAATTCTGAAGAACCAGTTTGTTGATGCATAAATTTCGGCTCAATGTTTTGAAAATCAGCATATTTTTTGGGATTAAGTCTAAATTCTTTTTCACATGCAACACTGCAGAAATAATAATTTTTACCCTTGTATTTATATTCAATTGATTGACTGGGAATAATTTCCATTCCACATATAGGATCAATTACTTTCTGTTCAATTAAAAGTCTCATCTCTTGTATTTGTTGTTCTGTTTTTGGTTCATATCTCTTTAAAAATAATGCATTCGTGACAACCGAAACGGAACTTGAAGCCATAAATATCGCAGCTAAATATGGTGGAAGAAAATAGCCTGTAAATGAGTATAATAACCCAGCAGCCAAAGGAATTCCAATAATATTGTAAATAAATGCCCAGAAAAGGTTAGTAATCATCTTTCTATATGTTTTCTGAGATAAATTGATTGCCGCTACGACATTTCTTAAATCTCCTCGCATGAGAACAATATCAGCAGTTTCAATAGCCACATCTGTCCCAGAACCTATTGCAATTCCAACATTGGCTTGTGCTAAGGCAGGAGCATCATTTATTCCATCACCAATCATTGCTACATGTATATTTTCTTTAGAATCTTGAAGTTCCTTAATCTTAAATGCCTTCTCATTAGGTAATACTTCTGCTAAGATATGACTTTCATCGAAATTTAAATCTTTTCCGATACTCATCGCTGTTTGTTTATTATCACCAGTTAACATATATATTTCTAATCTCTTCTCACGTAGCTTTTCAAGAGCGTAATAAGCCTGATCTTTCACTTTATCAGCAATACCGATAATACCTTTAATTTCATCATCAACACTTATTAATACTGTCGTATTCCCGGCTTCCTGTAATTCTAAAAATTTCGAATTATACTCATTAAAATCATAACCATTTGTTATGAATAATTTTTCATTCCCAACTAATACTCTTTTATTATCAATTTTTGTTATTATCCCTTTTCCTGGTATTGCATCAAACTCACTAGGAGATATTAAAGTTAATCCTTCTTGATTCGCTTCTTCAATTATGGCTTGCCCAAGGGGATGCTCAGAACCCATTTCAGCACTTCCTGCGAAATAAAGAATATCTCTTTTACTTAATCCCGTTCCGTTTAAATCTTTTTCAGAATAAATTATTGTAACTTTTGGTTTTCCAACAGTCAAAGTTCCAGTCTTATCGAAAACGATAGTATTGATATTATTTACAGCTTCTAGAGAGTCTCCTCCTTTCATTAGAATACCGTTTTCAGCACCCTTTCCTGTTCCGACCATAATTGCAGTGGGGATCGCTAAACCTAAAGCACAAGGACAAGAAATTACAACCACAGACGTAAAAACTAATAATGCTGTTTCAATACCCGAATTTCCAATAAAATACCAGTATAAAAATGCAAGAGTAGCCGTTATAATTACAATAGGAACAAAATAACTACTTACTTTATCTGCTAAACGTTGTCTTGACCCCTTTCGAGCTTGAGCATCTTTAACAAAGTCAATAATTTGAAAAAGAAGGGTTTCTTTTCCAATTTTTTCAGTTATCATTTTGATTAGCCCGGTTTGATTTACAGTAGCACCTATAACACTGTCACCGACTTCTTTCTTAGCATACTTACTTTCACCTGTTATCATAGATTCATCGATTTTTGTTTTACCTTCAAGAACTTTCCCATCAACAGGTATTTTCTCTCCTGGTCTAACAATTAGTGTATCACCAACCTCTATTTCTTCAATAGGAATTTCAATTTCTTGGTTATCTTTTAATAGTGTTGCTGTTTTTGGTTGTAAACCGATAAGCTTCTTTATCGCCTCAGAAGCCTGTCCTTTTGTTTTATGTTCTAAATACTTCCCTATTAGAATAAAAGCAAAAATCATACTCATCGCATCATAAAAAACTTCACCTGTTATAAAAAATGTAGTCAGTACAGAATAAATATAAGCAGTTGAAGTTCCTAACACAATCAAAACATCCATATTGGTTGATTTATTCTTAAGTGATTTATATGCACCACCTAAGAAGAAAGAACCAGATATTGCATAGTTAGCAGTTGCTAAAATAGTCAATATTAGATTTCTCGTGAAATTAGTAGGTATAATAAAATTCATGGGGGCAATAATTGCTGCAAAACCTAGTGAAATTATGAGAAGGATTAAGCGATATCTCATTTCTTTTTTATGCTGTTCAATTTCTTTATCTACAGTACCAGCCGCTTTCTCAATTTTATAACCAAGATTCTTAACAAGTGAATAAACTTCATTTTCACTTAATTTCAATTCATTAAACTCAATGAAAAATTTTTGTGCTTCAAAATTACTTCTAACATTTTGTATTCCATTAATTTGTTTAATTCTATTTTCTAAAGTTTCAAACTCATCTTTTGGAATGGCATCTAATGTTTTAAGATCCATCTTTGCTAGCGATGCTTTATAACCTAAATTCCGTATCGCATCATCAAAAACCTTATAATTTGTTAATATAGGATTATATTCAACGGTAGCTTCTTCATTTGCAAAATTAACAACAGAACTTTGAACACCTTCTAAACTTTTTAACTTTGTTTCTATTTTCAATGCGCAAGAGGCACACGTCATTCCACCAAGCTTTATTTTTATTTTTTCTGCAGAATCATTCACCAAAAATAACACCTCCAATCTCTATAGATATTTAATTCAGGTTGTTTAGATTTTTTCTCAATTTTCAGAACACATTTTTTACATATCATCCCAGACAAGTTTGAACTTATATTCTTTTTAGTTCTTATAATGTCAAACCACCTTATTTAACAATTTTTTATTAATAAATTTGATACTTATAAGTATTGTTAATATTTTGTAAATTTCCTATTAAATTTTAGCTCCACAATATGGACAAAACCTTATTGAGCGATCATCGATTTTTTTGCCACAGTTATAACAGTATGAAACTTCTTCATTTAATTTTAATAAATCTTCAGATAAATTATTATTATTCTTAAGATCTTCAGCCGTTTGCCTTTTCAATCGAGAATTTGAATCATTTTTGATGGTATTGTTCAAGATATAATAAACAAAGATTAACCCTATAAATACCAGGATTCCAATTATCAATATAAAGAAAATCCAATTATCAAAGTTCCAATCCATCATATGATATCCCATGTGATCATCATATAACATTTTATCAACACCATTTCTATCTTATTTTTAAAGGAAAATTATTACTATTGAGTATATATACAAAAAAATATATATTTAAATATTATTATTTTTTTTTATAATTTAATGACTGAAAATCATAATATAAAAATTCAGAATTTAACAAAACTGTATGCTCTTGTTATCTTAAAATCTAAGGAACCTGTAACGGGATATTATATACTTACCAGATTGAAAAAAGATTTAGGAAAAACTGCAAGTCCTACATATGTCTATGATTTTTTAAGAAAACTCAGAGAAGAAGGATATATAGAAGAAATCATTGCAGAAAAATCTGGAAGGTCTAAAGGATATAGAATAACTTCTTCTGGGGCAGTTTTTATTGATAGAATATTTTCAAGGTTTGATAATTTAATAGAAGTAGCTATTCAATCAAAATTAAAGGTATGTGCGAGTTGTGGTGTAAAACTTTATGAAGATTTTCATACTGAAATAATCCATGGCAAAGAAATGAATTTTTGTTGTGGTCATTGTGCGAAAGCATATAAAAATTCTCAAACGGAAAATTAATATTTACTTACTTGATTTAAGGATTTATTCTGTTTCCCAAATAAGACAAAAGTTGACCTATTACTAAAAGTTCAAAAAATTCCTTATATCTTCAATATTAAATTTATTGAAGGCAATAGATCAGTTGAAATTTAAAGACCAATAATTAAATCTTTTATTTATTTTTTTTCTCACGGTAAACTTTGATTGCTTCTTTTAACCCATCTGCCACCATTAAGCTGCAATGAATTTTAGGTTCGGGTAGACCACCTAAAGCGTCAACAATATCCATTTTAGTAATTTTTTCTGCTTCTTCTAGAGGTTTACCCTTAGCCATCTCAGTAAGCATGCTAGAAGAAGCTATAGCTGCGGCACACCCAAAAGTTTCATATGAAATGTCATTTAAAATTTCTTGACCACTTTCTTCCTTTACTTTAATAAAAACATGTATATAATCGCCACATTCTATAGAACCTGCTTTTCCAACGGCGTCAGCATCCTCCATTTCTCCTTGGTTTCTAGGATTCTTGAAATGATCAAGTACAATATCTGAATAAATTTTCATGCACCTTATATTAAAGATTAGCCTTTCAATTTTTAAAATTAGTTCAAAGAATTTATACTTATTGTAAGATACAAGAGACGTTTTATTCGTTTAGTAAATATAAGATTTTATGGATTATTAGATTGTTTCGCTTTAAGATATTTCTCAATAGCCTCATGTAATCCATCAGCAGCTAAATTGCTACAATGCATTTTTATAGGTGGTAAACCATCTAAATTTTCAGCTACATCACTTCTAGTGATTTTCATTGCTTCATCTAATGTCTTTCCCTTAGCCATTTCTGTAACCATTGAAGAAGTAGCTATAGCTGCTGCACAACCAAATGTTTGAAAAGATATATCCTCAATTATCTCTTTTCCGTTCTCTTCTTTAACTTTGATAAAAATAGTCATTAAATCCCCGCAGGTAGGATTCCCAACTTCGCCCACAGAATCCGCATCCTTCATTTCTCCCATGTTTCGGGGATTTTTAAAGTGTTCCATGACCTTTTCTGAGTAAATTTTAACTCACCTTATTAGATACTCATCTAAGATTAATATAAAATATTACCTTAAAGATTTTTCCTTTAATTCTTATAAATTCTATCAAACTTTAGTTAGAATATAATATCGATTTTAAGAACATAAAAAATATTTTAATTTAAAATCAACAGCTGTCTTTTTATTGGTAAAGAGACTTTTTCTACCCCTAGTTCTTTAACATACTCGACGACTTCTGTTAAATTCTTAACAGACTGATGGAAAAAGCATACTTCTTTCGGTTCAAGAGCTTTAATCATCTCTCTCAGCTGATTCTTGTCTGCATGAAGCTTAATTTTAATATGAGGTGCAAATGTATTGAGTAAGAAAGCACGAAATGGCATTTTCCAAGTCTCTGAAAATTCAATTTGTTCAGCACCTTCTATTAGACTTACTCCTGGTTCTTCATGTATGGAACCTGCGAGAAAAACAAAATTATGAGGATTGCGTCCTACACGATTTATAATATTTCTGATTAATCCATACGATAGATCAGGGGGATGAGAGATAATAATGTTATTTTTCTTGTGTAAAAAGTCTAAACTGTTTTGATCAAACCATCTGAATTTTATGCTATTGAAGGGATTTGCTTTATCTCTAATCAAGCGAGAGATAGGGCCATAAATATATTCATATCGATGATTTATAACCTGAATATTCTTCCTTACCATCATATCCACATAAATATTTGGCCTTTTCTTGTAATCTCTTCTTATTTGGAGTTTTCTGAAATATCTCCAGAATGTTAGCATAAATGAAATTGCTAAGCTTGAAGGATCTGCTCCTATCAATGAATTATCTCCATATTCAGCTTTTTGTTCTAAGAACAAAATTAAGCTATGAAATTGATCAGATATATTACCAAAATCTTCTTGAGCGCTTGTACCATCTATTAACAAATAGTCGATAGGACGAGAAATTTGTTCTAAAAATCGTCTTGTTCCTGCAAATGGAGTAATGTCATGATATGTATAGTCGCCTGTATAAAGTAATCTAAAATTATTCACTTTAGCTAGCATCATCAAAGCCCCAGGCATATGGCCGGCATGAAAAAATGAAAGATAACAATCCTTTTCTTTAAACTCGAGCTTATCGCCGTTTTCAACATAGATAATATTTTCAACAATAGCTTTATATTCCTCTTGCTCGATTTCCTCATGATTTTCTTGTTTTAAAAAATTGGAATCTCGAAGGAGAAACAAATCTAAAGTGATTCTTGAGCTTAAAATAGGAACATTAGGATAGTTTTTAATTAATTCTTTAAGACCAGAGACATGATCATAATGACTATGAGATATAAAGATTGCATCAATTTTGGGTTCTTGTGGAATATCATTCAATTCTTCAGCTAAAGTATGTTGTCTTAATTTTTCTTGTTCCAAAACAAAACCAGGCAAATTCTGGATGTAATCTTCGATATGTTTGAAATCTCCTTCAATCTCATTTTCTTCATCTCTCTCTGAAAGTCCACAATCTAATAAGATGTTTAGCTTTCCTAAGCCTAATATATGACAATTATGATTAGGTTTTAACACTATAGGATAGATTGTTACTCTAATATCCTTAGAATTACTTGATTCTTCAACTAGTTGAAGAGAGATATTAGAAAAATATTCTGCATTAAATTTCTTCTCAATTTTATCTATTGCTAAGCATAATTCACTCTTACCAACCGGAACTCCTGTAATGTAAAAATACCACCCATATTTTTGTACCAGATTATCCAAATTTTCATACATCTCGTCACCTATAAGAGACTTAATAACTATTACCTTCTCTTTATGATAATAGATAATTTTTCGAATACTTTTCTTTTCTTCAATCGGAACTAGCTTATCTTTAAGAAATAAATCATTAAGAGTATCCTCTATAGACATTTGAGGGAAGTTTTTAGAATTAATCAATTTTAAGTAGTGATTATATTCTTTTGTACGATACAATGCCCTCATATGTTCTTTTTGCTTTAAAGGAATCTTGGAATCTTCAAATAGAAATTCTTCTGTACTAATCGTTCTTTCTACTTTTTGTTCAACCTTTTTTTTAGGTTTTTTCTTCTTAGATTGTTTTGTTTCTTTCTCTGTTTTTGATATAAAGAAGAACCAACCATAATCTCTAACTAGTTTATCTCGATTTAATAAAATATCTTTACCAGAATGAGTTATTATGATTGCGATCTTATCTTTTTGAGCAAATATTATTTTAGATATAGATGTTTTGGTTTTCTTTGAAATATAATTGTTTTTATCAAAAAAGTGGTTTAACAATTTATTTATATCCGTTTGAGGAATTTTTTTTTCTTCAATTAATTTTAATTTAGACTTATAAGCATTGATTTTGTAAGAAGAGTTAACATTTTCTCTCTTTTCAATTAGAATTTTTTTCTCAGAAAATTTAAATTCCTCTATACTCATTAAATAGAAGAAAAATCCTTAAACAAAAATCCTTTCGAATTTTTGAAAATTAATTAAAATCTTATTGGAAAATTAGATAAACAACATTTGAATATATATTAATGATGATGAGCATCTGTAGAATCTGTGAACATATATTTTACTCCTTTTTTTAGAGGAGACATTTTTCTTAACCTTTCAATTACACCAGGTAATTTTTTCAAAAAATAATCTACATCTTCCTCTGTAGTAAATCTCCCTAATGAAACTCTTAGTGAACCGTGTGCTTCTTCAGGTTTTAAACCAATCGCTAGTAACACATGTGAAGGATCGAGAGATTGTGAAGAACAAGCAGATCCCGTAGAAGTTGCAATACCATCCATATCTAAATCCAATATTATTGATTCACCTTCAATATATTTAAATCCCAAATTTACATTATTTGGAAGTCTTTGAGTCGGGTGACCATTAAGGTAAGAGTCTTCTATACTTTCTGTCACCCATTTAATTATTTTATCTCTTAATTTTATCTGTCTTAAAGATTCTTCCTGCATCTCTTCTTTTGCCAATTCTACTGCTTTTGCAAATCCTGCAATTCCCGGTATATTAACGGTACTTGGCCTCATCTCTCTCTCATGACCTCCACCATACATGATCGGTTCTATAAATTTACCCCATCCTTTTCTTACTCCTTTATTTCGAATATATAGCATCCCTACTCCTTTTGGACCATAAAGCTTATGAGCTGAAGCAGATAGTAAATCAATATTCATGTCCTCTACGTCAATTGGAACTTTTCCAAAAGCTTGAACCGCATCCGTATGAAAAATAACATCATGTTTTTTAGCAACTGCACCAATTTCCTTTATTGGTTCAATTGTACCAATTTCATTGTTGGCAAACATTACACTAATTAGGATAGTCTTATCTGTTATAGCATTCTCCACATCTTTAACATCAACAAGACCAAATTGATCTACTGGTAAAAATGTAACTTCAAATCCTTTTTTTATTAGGTGTTTATATGGATTTTCAACAGCATGATGTTCAATTGAAGAAGTAATAATATGATTACCTTTTTCTCTGTTTTTAGAGGTCACACCAAAAATAGCGATATTATCAGCTTCTGTTCCAGAAGATGTGAAAAATATGTCATCTCTATCTGCATTGATTAATGAAGCAATGATTTCACGGGATTTTAACAAAACTTGAGCTGCTTTTTGTCCAATTGAATGTAAACTTGAAGAATTTCCATAGGTCTCTTTAAAGTGTTTAGTAACTTCTTCAATAACCCTTGGATCCATTGGAGTAGTCGCAGCATTGTCGAGATATACATACTTTGAGTCATTCATAATTAATCCTCATAAAAAATTTTAGAACTTCCCAGTTAATGAAATATAATGATTGAGTTTTTAATATTTTTCTTTCAGTTTTATAAAAAAATATAATTAACTAAAGATTAAGGAATTATAAAATTAAAATTAAAAGTCAGGTAATTTAATTGTTTAAATTGATGTGGGGCATAACTGGAACGGGATATCTCTTGGATGAGTGTATTAACTTAATGAAAGAATTACAAAATAAACATAATGTAGATTTAACAGCAATTCTAACAAAAGAAGGAGCCGCTGTTGTCAAATGGTATAAAAAATGGTTAACTCTAACAGAAGCCGTAAAAAAGGTAAAGGTAGAAAAAACGCCAAATATCCCCTTTTATGCGGGACCTTTGCAGATAGGAAAATATGATTTTTTCTTAGCTTGTCCTGTTTCAGCAAATTCGGTGGCGAAAATTGTACATGGTATAGCTGATACATTAGTTACTAACTGTATTGCTCAGGCAATTAAAGGAGGTATGAATGTGCATATCTTTCCTTCAGATCAAGATTTAGAACCAATAACTACATCAAGACCTGATGGCTCTCCTCTTGTACTCAAAATTAGGGATATTGAACTGGAAAACATTGAAAAATTAAAAAAAATGGAAGGGATTATTGTCATTCCAAATTTCTCAGATATTAAAGAGATTATCATGAACAAAATCAAAGAAAAATCATAAAAACTATCATTTAAATTTTCCCATCTAACAAGCGTATTAGTTATCCTATAATACATAACTATTTAGATGTATATTTTTATTTAGTTCATAAAATTACTAAACTATTATCTTTGAGATGAGCCTTCAAAAAATTAAATCAAAAATTGCCAAGGATTTAAAAGGTATCATCCCAGAATTTCGCAATAAAGATAATAATTTTAATATAATTGAATTGGATAGCAGAAAGAATTTGGTTCTAAATGTGGTTTTTGATAAAAAACCACCAAGTTTTCCAAAAGAATTTATAATTAAAATTTTTAAGACGAAAAATCTTGTAAGCGAGAATAATATATTGATTAGATTAAAAAATCAAAATTTTCCTGTCCCAGACATATTAGGGTTAAAAAAGCCTTATCTAATCCTCGAAAAAGTGGAAGGCATTAATTTATGTGATTTTGTTAATGATAATTTAAAAAACGTTGAAGAACTAGATGATTTAAATTCAGATATTAAAAATCAGATAATAAAAAGTATTGAAAAATTAGCTGAATGGCTCGCACAATTACACGAAAAGAATATTGTTAGGAAACAAACATCAGATGAATTATTTGTCTTAAATAAAGGAGATACAAGGCTAAGGGACTTTATTATAGATTTTTCAAAAGATACTTTATATGGAGTAGATTTTGAAGATGCTTATGAAGGAAATCATATTGATGATTTGGCATGGATATGCTGCTCACTTTTAGATACTAATCCTGGACTGTTTGATATGGATGAACCAAAACATAAGATTGAACTAATAAATTTATTCTTGAGGAAATATTACCAAGAAACTTCATCATTTCAATTTGATTTTAATTATTTAGCAGAAAAAATAATTGAGCATTTAAATATAGTCATACAAAGAAGAAATCTTCCATTTGGTCCGATTAGTAAATCTTCCTTTTTTGAAGATATTTCTAAAGAAATTTAATCTAATAATTTATTATCAAAAAATCAAATTTTTTAAATCCGTACCCTATTATTTTATAAAAATCAGAAAAAACTATTATTTTAGGAGAATTTAGTATGAGTCTTACTGATACAAAATCATCTTTAAAAAAAATACTTTCTATTATTGAAGAACTCAATGGATTAAATTCAGATTCAATCCCTAAATTGCAAACTCAGCCTAATAATCTACTAGAACAGATCGGGAAACTTGAAGAAATTAAAGCTAGTGATTTGGCTTCAATCGAAAGTAATGATGATGAGATTAATTCTTTAAAAAATAAAATCTCTCAAAATCAAAGAGATATTGCTGCTTTTGAAGAAAATAATGCTGAACTAAATAATCAACGACAAGCTCTACTAGATAAAATTCAAGATGCTCAAAATGAATTAAATGAAACAAAAACAAAGATTACCGCACGGAAAGAAGAATTAACGACTCGAGAAACTCGTCTAAAAGAGTTGGAAAATCGACTTGTAGAATTAAAAGATATTCAAGAAAAATTTGATAACAAAATGAAAGAACTTGAAAGTCAACTTCAAGAAGAACTTAATAAAAAGGAAAAGTTTAGCAATTCCTATGCGATGCGAACAGCCGCGATGAAATCTTTAATCAAAGCAGGTTATGTGCAATCTGCTCAACTAAAAGTTATACAATCTTTACAACCTAATACTTCTCTTGAACTAAAGGCAATTGTTCAAGCTATTGGGTTAAGAGAAGATATAGCAAGAAGTATTTTAGCAAAAATGGTTCAGAAAAATGGACCAATTGAATTTGATGAAGCCACAGGAACGGTTACATTAAAAGGGGAGGTTGATTTCTAATGGGTTCGCAAGAAATATTAGCATTAATAGAGCAGTTTGAAACGGCTTATGACACCTATTGGCAAGTATTACAGAAGCATAATGAAGAAGTGCTTTCTCAATTAAGAGAAGCTTGGCGTTTTATGCAAGCAGAACAAAAAGAAGAAGAAACTATTAAAGAAAGATTAGCAACTCAAAATTCAGAATTAACTGAACTAAGAACGAAATCAGAAGAATTAGATAGAACCATTGAGGGTTTAAAAGCAAAAAAAGATGAATTAAATTCAAAAATTTCGGAATTAACTAATACTTTGGAAACAAGCATTAATGATTTAAAAAAACCAGCATTCGAACTTACTCAACATGATGAGAAGCTGAGTAATGTTAATGAAAAGATAACATCGAAAGAAGAAGAGAAAACTGTATTAGATCAAAAAGCAGTAGAAAATGAAAACCGAGAGATAGAGTTAAAAAGTATGTATAAAACGAAAATGGATGATCTTGAAGCTAAAATCAACCAATTGAGACAAAAAAATTTCTTTACTTCATTTTTAATCGAAAATAGTGATGAGGAAATTCATGAGGTTGACATAATTGCTACAATCATGGATCAAGGAGAAGCAAAACTGGATGACTTGAAGAAACTATTGGATGTTCCACCGATTATGGCTGTGAGAACTATCAAACAGTTGGCTGTAAAAGGAATTCTGAATCTCGATGAAAATACAGGAAGAGTAACATTACCTTAAATTTTTTTTATTATTTTTTTCTATTTTTCTATTCCTCCAAGACAAAAAGGTATATATTTATCATTTCTTTAATAATGTTATAATAAATTTATTCTCAAGTTTAATTAATAGAGGGAGAATTAATGGGTCCTGATAAACACTTAAAGGTTGAGAATGCTGCAAGAAGACTAGGCTTTACCGAATTTCCATTAACAGTTCTATATGGCCAACCAAAATCAATTAAAAGCAGAAGATCTGATTTTGATAAACTTCTTATGTTTTTCCGATCATTTGGTCATTCTTCAGGAATTTTCACTGATACTTCGACAATTATTTTCCAAATGTTAGAACAACAATATCAACTTACCTATCAAAATTTGAAAAAAATCAATGATCCTTGTGAAGAACCCTGTTATTTTTTTGCCTATGGCAGAAAGAAGAGTGTACATAAATACTATTTTCTCATTCCTTCCGCAAAATTATACATTGAACTCAATAATAAAGTAAAAGAACCCGCAAGATTAAATTTGAAACGACATGGATTTCAGTTAAATATCTATTCTGCAGAAGAGGTGCACAAATATAATATCACCAATGCTATAAATAATGCTTATGAAGGTGGTTTTCTCAATCAGATTAATAATTGGGAAAGAATAGAAGAATTTTTTGGAGTTAGTTCAGAAGACTGTATTAAAGACTGGAATTCACTTCTAAAACATTCTTTAACACCCTTAACTTAAATTACTTCTTTTTTTTTAAGGATATTACAAAAATTCTATTATTTATTTAATAGAAACAATTTAATTCCAGATGAGGATGTCATCCAAAACAGATATTTTTTCATTAAATTCTAAATTTTTATTGATAATTCGTGAAAGGACCTTTAGGATTACGTCAGTAGAATTTAGAATAAAATTATCCATTTCCTTTTTTTCTAGATAAACAAATTTTTTTTTTGAAATCCTTAAATATTCTTCCTTAGATATTTGATAAAAATTCTTAATAAATTCCAATTGCCGTTTTATTCCCTTTTTCGGTAGAAAATCTATAAAATCTTCCTCATATTCCGCTTCGAGAAAGTCTGTCCAGAATAATGAGTCTTTATTCTCTGTTATATAAATTCTGTCTAAATCATACCAATCCCTTTTCACAGCCCAGATAAAGTTGGGTTGATTCTGAAGCTCACTTAAATATAATTCTTTCAACGGCTTCATGATATAATAATTCCACAGATTATCAGTAATAAGATGGGTAAAATATCCAAGAAGAAAAGATCGATCACTTTGAGAGGATATTATTTCAGAATTCTTTAAATATTTAGAATAAAACTTAACATCACTTAAAATAAATTTATCCATTTGGATCCCAAGGAAATCGCTTACCCCACCAATGGTAAAATGAGAGATATCTTTTGGAGGTGTGAAAACTGACCAGTCCTTATTCGGGAGACCACAATCAGGGGCAATGTTGCCGATTGCAAAAAATTTCCGGTTTAACTTTGCGTACTTTCTTAAAATATTCTCGGCAATACGAAAATGAGATCCCCATGTTGCCATATCTCTCTCTAATTTAATTATTTATAAAAATATTTAGGATTATCAATAATCCCATTTGAATAATCAATAAAATAAAAAAATTACATTAAAATGCTGTTTTTAGCGATTTTTACCGTTGTGTACAAATGGAAATAACGCTTAAATGTGATGAAATATTTAAAAAAATATCAAATTTAAAAATGAAAAAAAAAATGTCATCAAAAAGACCAATCATACAAATTTTAAGTGAGCATAAAACTGTGATTCTTATAGCATTTATACTCATTGCTAGTGGAACTGTTGGTACTTATTTTGTACTTGATTATATGAATGCACAAAATCCAGATCGAATCACTTTAGCGACTACAACATCAACATATGATTCTGGATTACTAGATTATTTACT
>JBHLOJ010000148.1:0-6734 GCA_048940605.1 Promethearchaeota archaeon | reverse complement strand
ATCATTCGTGCAGCCTTTGAAAATGCAAGTGAAAAAATATTATCACCCCACATTGGTCTCTCAGAAGACCTTATTGAAACGACATTAAAGGAATTTGGAAGAATTGCTTGCCAATTAGAACTAGATTATAAAATAGGTGTCAATGCTGGTATTGTTGCCCTATCCCACTATAAAATGTTTAGAGAAGTATATTACGAGTTTGGCAGGAAAAAATTAAAAGATTTATTAAAAAAGCCATCTGTAATCATAGCAGGAAGACCTTATGTTGTTTATCCACCAGATGTAAATATAGCTCTTCCTCGAAAAATTGTTAGTAGAGGATATAATGCTATTCCCTCTGATCTTTTACCATTTCTAAATGATAATACCGCTCATCCAAGAAATGCATGGAGGTTTACTCAAGAGATCAGTAACGCTGTTGAATATGTGAAAAAATATCCAAATTTATACATTTGTTTTGTTTCTTGCTTTTCCTGTGGACCAGATGGTACAATGTATCATCAATTTCGGCAAAAACTTGAGGGACATACATTTTGTTATTTAGAGATTGATTCTCATACTGCATATGCTGGTTTTGAAACAAGAGTAGGTGCTTTTCTTGATATTATTGAAGAACGCCAACGAAAGAAAAGTAAAAATAATAAAAATTTATTAAATCAGAGTATAGTTGTCTAAAAAATGACTGAAATAGAACAATTTAAAGATTCAAAAGGTTCAAGAATAAATAAAGTTATACAAGCTCGATTTTCAGATGATTATAAATATATTATTGACAGTGATGGAAATAGAGTTGAATTTGATGATCCTCGATTAGTGTATGTCAACCCAGAACCTCGGAATTCTTATGGAAGCCGTTTAGTTATAGATTTATTTGAAAAATATAACCGAAACATTAGAATTAATAAAGAAACAGATGCATCTGTATTACAATATGCCAAAAACATCTGTTCAGGGAGAGAATGTCTTGCGAGTGTTGCTATTGCGGGAGCAGTTCTAAAAGATATAAGTGAATGTCGTGAAGAAAATGAAATTACTATCTATAGAACCCCAATAGATAATCATGGTCCATGTCAGAATGGAGCATGGCCAGTCCTATGGGATACATTTGCAAAGAGGTTAAACATGAAAAATACAATGTTTTGTGCTTTCCCTAAATATACTAACAATTATTTAGGGTTAAATCGTGACTTACTAGCATGGGAGAATATTAATTTTATAATAGGGCAATACATTATTGAAGCAAAAAACGCCTTACAATGTATTGCTGAACAAAAAGATGTAGCCTTAGAAAGATTTGAAAACATAACAAGCGAATTTATCGATAATGTTAAAGAAGAAAAGAAAACACTTAATACAGGTCTAATAAAATGGGCAAGAGAGGTGGCAAAGATTCCACTAAGGGCAAAGATAGAAGAAACTCCAAAAGTACTAATTTTTGGTGGATTAAATTTAATGTTTGACCATTATCCTGTCGAAGAATTTTTCCTTGAGAAGGGTATTATTACAAAAGTCGTGGATATTGTTGAAACTATGAGTTTAATTTTAGCCGAAAGCTCAATAAGGTTTGGATTTAAAAAAGGATATATTACTCCAAAAGATCAAGTGAATGAAAAGTTATTAGATATTAATGGTTTAAATGAACTGGAGATTAAAGAAATTGTTAGAGTAAAAAGAAATAAAAGTGCTTTAGATTTCTTAAATTCACAATTAAAACTATTCAGAAGGATTATGAAGAAATCTGGATTGTTATTTGATCCATTTGTAGATTTTATTGATCTCTTTGAAGAAGGAAGTAAATATGTTTCTTCAAATAGTCTTAGTGAGACCCCAATCATAACTGGTCGATTTTTATATTCAATTAAAGAAGAGATTTATGATGGATTGATTAATTTGGGCACCTTTAATTGTCAACCTGCAATGAATTCACAAGCTATTATACGTCCTTTAGCTAATAAATTCGATATTCCTTATGCTGCAATAGATTGTGAAGGCCCCTGGATATCAACAAATCAACGTAGACTTCTTGAAACCATCGCCATTCAAGCAAAACGAGTCCGTAATAAGAAGAATGAGCTATTATCTTAATAGTACTAAAATATAATGAAAATTTATAATATTTATTCAACTTACTCTCTTTTTAATTCTTCCCTTTAACCACCCGATTTTGGTACTCTTAACATTATCATATTGTGAAACATAAGGTTTTATATCCAAGACGGGTGTTTGATCTAAAATATCTATATTATCAACATATATATTATTCTCACTTATCTTTAGAACCTTAAGTATTGATAGTCCTATGGGATTAGGGCGGAAAGGAGTACGAATCGCAAAAACACCTTTCTTCTCATTAACTAAAAATGGCTTAGATTGAAGCGGTACAGGTAGTTTTACCATATCAAAAAAAAATACACAGTAGATATGAGAGAATCCTGAAAGATCTTTCAATCCGGCAACATATTCAGGAAATATTTCAATAGTTCCCTTAGTAGTTGACATAGTTGATTGAATTGGTATTCCTTTAAGTGATTTAAACGGAGTGTGAATCACGCCAATTGGTTTAAAGCATATTTCTTCAGGGAATTTACGATCATCAATATCTATTATTTCTCGTTTTGTGATTTCCATATTATATTTGCAATCTCAGATCATAAAAAGAATTTGCTATGAATTCAGATTTTATTAGAATTTTATAATTAGATAAAAGGATAAAAATACTTTATAAGAAAATCTTTAGCCACAACATTTCTTTCTTCATAATCTTTTTTAAGATTAGAAAAATCGTAAGGGATATTTTTAAAGTTAACGCTTATGTTATTATCATCAATTTCCATTAGACAAAAAGAAGTTCTTGGTTTCCAAGTTATACTTATTGAGCCTGGGTTTATGATTTTTTTACGTTTCCATGAAATATAGAGTTGAAGATGAGAATGACCGACAAGTACAATATCAACATCTTCAGGATAATCTTTTACAAATTCATCCAGACTTTTTCCCTGATATATTAAAAGATTATCTTGTATTGTTCTACCTGGAGTATCATAGAAATGTGAATGGAGCATCAATACTTTTTTATTATTTACATTCAATTCTTTTGATGTGGGTGTGTTTTCTATTTTTTCGAGAAGATCTTTTCCAAGGTGATTAGCAACCCATTCATGATGAGGCATATTTGGTCTCATCCAATCATTCTTTCGCTTTCCTAATACAATCATCTCATTATTACCAATTATGTTTTCAAAGCGATCGTCATTAAAGATTAATTGTGCGACCTCTTTTGGATGAGGTCCAATGGAGCAAAAATCACCTAAATTCAAAATTTTATCAGCTTGAAAGTATTCTTCATTATAGTGGAGAAAACTATCTAAAGCATATTTATTAGCATGAATGTCAGAGATTATTGCTAGTTTAGTCATATTTCCCATAATTTATTCCATAAAACAGTTATAGATAGTAAAAAGAATATTAATTTTTCAATCTAATTTTTGAAGTATCCGTAACAGAAAATTCCATGTTTTTTCAACAGAACTCACTTGTAGACTCTCGTTAGGAGAATGCATATCTCTTATAGTAGGCCCCATCGCTATCGCGTCCATATCGGGTTTAATTTCTATCAAGAGTGTACATTCTAAGCCTCCTTGAATTACTATAACTATTGGTTCCCGATCATACAATTCAGAATAACTCTCCTTTGCCAATTTCAGAAGATTTGAATCAAAATTGGGTTCCCATGGTGGATAACTTCCAGTTATAGTTCTAGTCATTTCAAGACCAGACATTTTTAATAGGGTAATGATTTCTTCACAAGTTTTCTCATTGTAATATTTATTAAAACTTCGATGTAACATTCGTATTCTAATATAATCCTCTTCTGTTCTAATTATACCTATATTTGTAGATGAAAAAGCAAAGGCTCTAATCTTTGGATGTATTGATAAGGGCCCGCATGGGATTATATATAAGAGATTAAGTAATTTTGTTTGAATGTCTTCAGAAAAAACATTATGATTGATTTTATTTTCTATTCTTTCAGTTGATATCTGCATATCTTTCTCAATTCCCTCATAGTTCTTTTTTAATTCTGTGAAGATATTATTAGCGAATGATTTTATTTCTGAGAAATTTGATTCCTCTACGTATAGGATGGCTTTTGATTCTCGAGTTATTGCATTAGCAGCGTTCCCCCCATTGATAGAACCAATATGAATTGAATAATCCTTATTAATTTTCCACAAAATATGACATAAAAGCTTGTTAGCATTTCCTCTCCCCTGGTTAATGTTGGCTCCAGAATGTCCTCCAATTAATCCACCCAGAGTAATTTTAAAAGGAATCAGATTTTTCTTAAATGTATCAACAGATACAGGTTTAGTTTTAATATCAGCAATGAAACCAATACCACCAGTACATCCATTAGTAATAAATTCTTCGCCTCCTGAATCGAGATTAATAAGTCGATTTCCATCTATGAAGCTTTTGTCTATCCCTTTTGCTCCACCTAAATTATATTCTTCAAGCACGGTGAATATTAGCTCTAAACCTAAGGTATCAAAAGACAAAGAACCATCGTGAATTTTCTTCATAATCGATAACATAAAACATAAACCTGCGCCATTATCTGCTCCTAAAGTCGTACCCTCAGCGGTCAACCATTTCTCATTATCAATTTCAACTACCTGCAATTTCAAGGGATCTTTTAAAAAATCGTGTTCAACATCATCATTCTTCTCACAAACCATATCCATATGAGATTGTAAAATCAACTTATCTTTTTCAACCGATTTTGCAGGAATACTAATAATGAGATTACCTATATTATCCACTTTAGTTTGGAAACCTAATTTTTCCCCCTCATTCTTAATAAAACTTCTAATTCTGTCCTCAAATCTGGAACATCGAGGGATTTCAGAAATTTGTTCAAAATAATCCCAGAATTCCTCGGGTTTTCCAATATCTTTTAGCTTTAACATTATCATATCAATAAATCTAATGATTAACTATTTGATTTAAATGAGTTGTAAAATAATAAGACTATAACATAATTAAACTTTAGATAAAATAAAATTAGACTAAAAAGAGGTTAAAAAAAATGAGTGAAAATTTAAAGATTGGATATCGAGTTGTTGGTACTATAAAAGAAGTTAAAGGGCATTGTAATGCAGGTCATAAAGTTGGTGATAAAATAGAACTAAGTGGTCACAGTGCTGGGGGATTATGTGGTTTTTTCTATCATGATATTTTTCCATATATAATCATGCTTCAGTTTGGTGGAGGTTTTCCAAAGCAGTGGGTAGCAGATCAAGATGTTGTAGAACTTGAATGCATGGATAGATATAATATCGTCAAAATTGAATTAAAAAGGATAAAAGAAGAATAGGGATTATTCAAAATGCCGGAATTTATTAATGATGGTATTAAAATTTATTATGAAATAGAAGGGACGGGACCTCCCGTATTGTTAATTCATGGCTTTGCATCAAGTATGGAACTAAACTGGAAACAAAGAGGTTGGATAGAAGCTTTAAAAGATAGTTATCAAATAATTCTTATAGATCTTCGAGGTCATGGCAAAAGCGACAAGCCTCATGAAGATTCCTATTATGGGCAAAAAGTCTCTGATGATGTGATTAAGCTCATGGAACACCTTTCTATTGAGAAAGCAAATTTATTTGGCTATTCTATGGGTGCATATATTACCTATCGATTAGTATTGACTAAACCTGAGTTCATAATTTCTGCTATTTTGGGAGGGTTTGTCTTAAACTTAATGCACAATGAAAAAGAAAGATCTAATTATAGAGAAAGATCAAAAAGGAATATCGAAGCGTTTAAAGCAGAAAGCATTGAAGACATTAAAGACCCTCGTGCACGTGCATTTCGAGAGTACGCAGAATTGCGACATAATGACTTATTAGCGATGGCAGCTGTATCAAGTGGCTCACTTAAAGAGCGTTCTGAAACAATGGGGTCTCCTAGCCAAATTGAAGAATCTCTTAAACAAATAAAGTTACCTATAATGACAGTTGTAGGATCTAATGAAACGCTCCCCGGAGATAAAACTTTAATAGCCCAATTGGTTCCAGATGCGTGTCACTTTCAAATCCAGGGAAAAGATCATCTAACAGTTGTTTCTGACCCGAAATTTCACATGGTTGTTAAAGCGTTCTTGAATTATGTCAACAAAATTTAATTTCACTTTTTTTAAATTATATTTTTCCTATAACCATTGCGATTATAAATAAGGAGCCTAAAATCGCCAAAGATAATATATTCACAATTTTCGCTATTCTAGATGTTGGATGAAAAATAAATATAAGATTTAGGATTGTACCAACAATTATAATACAAATCATACAAATTAAATATCCTATTCCTAATAAGCCTAAAACATATATTAAAATCGAGATAATGTATGCCATTACTTCATTAATTAGAAGAAAATAAGCCGCTAATCGAAATCCATATTTTTTAGGAATTGTACTCATGTCTGTTTTTTGATCGAAAGGGAGATCTCTCGTATCTCCTAATACTCGTGCTCCTGTCATTGCAAAAAACAAATAAAGGGATAAGAGTATTACACTTAACTCAAATTTATATGCAAAAAGCGCACCGATCAACACATAAAATCCCTGAAGTGCTCCTAAACTAAATGAACGTAAAAGAGCTGTATCAAGGATTCCATTAACAAGACCACCAATAACACCTATTAAACTTAATATTACAATTAGAGCCCA
>JBHLOJ010000147.1:0-6778 GCA_048940605.1 Promethearchaeota archaeon | reverse complement strand
ATTAAAAAATTCTATTTCATGATCTAACCAATCAGAATCGTTAGCAAATGCAATATCATTTCCATTTGATTGATTAACATGATCATGCAAGTCTGAATCAACTATTGAGATTAATATTGGAAAGTTTAAATGATATCCAGAACCAGAAACCATATCGTGATTTATTGTAATTGTTTTGTAATAATCAAAATAGTTTTTATTAGGAGGATTGTTTGAAGAAGTTTGAATTTTAGAACTTATATCATCATTTCTTTTGGTCAAATTTTCATATCTATTACTTAAATTAATTTCATTAATTGGAAGGAAAATTATTGATATGGATGTAAAGATGAGTATTACAAAAGATAAAAAAAAAAACAATTTTTTTCTTCGAAAATAAAATTTTCCTATCATAGGTCTCATATTGAAATATCATTTGAAAAAATGAAAATAAAAATTCTTCTTCCTATTATCTTTTAACTAAAGAACAGCTAAATAGGATAAATATACTCTTATTTAACTATTACATAAATGTACATTTATATAAATTTATCTCAAGTATAGCGAAAACTGTCTAAATTATTGTAATCGACTTGTGAATTAATTATATCTTTCTGCAGTTAATGTATTTCTATAATACTTAGATATTACCTGTCTTAAGAAAAATCCTTAAAAAAGTTAGAAAGATATGAGAATTAATAGTTAAATTTAGCACGATTCCTTATTCCAAACAAATTTTTAACTGTAACCTATATATATTATCATCATTAAAAAGAGCATTTTAGATGAATTGGAGAGAATAGAAATTATACTATAAAGAATGTAATGAGGAAAAAAAAGAAGAAATGCGTATTTTAGAAATTTTTTTTGTTAGGTATCACTGTAATTTATTTTCGTCTAGATAAATATCCTTTAATTTTTTCAAATGATATTTTACCTTTCTTTTCAAGTAATACCAAAACTACACCGAGTAAAACGACACCTCCAATAACGGATATCATAACTATAACTGCAATGACTCCTGGATCTAATCCGCCTGGGGCTAGTTCTTCGGCTATAGGAAGATAATCTATACTTCCTGCAATACCACCAATGTAGATATAAGGAATATCGACAATTCCATCATTATTATCATCTGGACCAGTATGATTGTCCCAGTAATTGCCAATTGTTGTACTATTCCATTCGTTGTCCGTCCCATCATCAACAGCATGAATTCCATTTTCTAGGAAAGAATTTTTATATATGGAATTGTTAGCGCAATCAGTATAAAGATATATCCCTTGATTGTTATTTTTTAATATATTATCAATAATATCATTATAATCAGAGTCATCATCTAAATATATCCCCGAATCAAGGTTATTATTTATTGTATTTCCTGATATTTCATTATTGTGGCTCATAGTGTGAAGAAACATTCCATACAGAGTGTTATTATTAAATGAATTCTCAGTAATTGTGTTTAGACTACTTCCCTCTAAGCGTATGCCGTAATCGCTATTCTTGTTTGCGATATTTTTCGTGATGTTGTTAATATCACTATAATAAAGTTGTATGCCAATTTCATTATTACTAAAATTATTGTCCATGAGGAAATTGTTATCGCAATCATCTTCTAAGAATACACCGTCAATATTATTCCTGGCAGTATTATCTGTAATGTTATTATTATCGCTAAAACCTAAAAATATTCCTGCAATATTATTGTCATTTGCGATGTTCCCAAAAATATCATTATATTGACTATTACTTACATAAATTCCATATTCGCTATCATACACTTTATTGTTTTTAACTGTATTATTCGCACAATTTGTTACCCCAATCCCATTTTCAGTCTTATTTATTATATTTTCAGAAATTTCACAAAAGTCACTTTGAATTAAAGTTATACCACCCCACATATTATAGACTGTATTATTTGTAATAATCAAGTCTTTGCAGTCATTAACATTTATCCCATTGCTTGTTTCTTGAAATGTATTGTTGATGATTGTACCTAATGTTGAATTGCTTAACATTATTCCAACTTCCATACCTATTCGCATAAATCCATCCCAGATAAAAGAAGAATCTTTAATTATAAAATATATTCCATGTGAATTACTAATCTTAATACCGTCCAAAGTATTATCAATTCCTATTGTATGACCTTGAATTACGTAAGGATTTTCATAAGTTCCTAATCCAGAACACCAAACTTGGTTTTTTGCCCATTCCCAATTATTCCAACTTCCAGGAAGGTTGTCAATTGTGATATTTTCATATGTTCCAGATATCCTTATAGCTATCGTTTCTTCATTGTGTGGATAAAATTTAGTCCCAAAATTACGGAAATATCTGAAATTATGAATACATAAAAATCCTATGATGAAGATAAATTCGATAATAACTATACTCATTTTTCGCAAATTAGGCTTCATTCTTATAACCTTCATTTAAAGACTAAATAAGTTGATATTGTTTAATTAAATATAAATATTTATTTTAAATGTAGACATCCATGTCCAGAAAATAGACATTTTATGAATTTACCAAAAGAACACTTGCTCTCGAGCTCACTAATTAAGATTAGGTTTATGAAGTAAACTTTATATTCTTTTAAAAAAATTGTTATCTAATGCTTTAATATGGTGCTTATAAATGGTTAGAAAAGCTACAAAAAAAGAATTAAAAGGAGTAGTGAAAACTATCAGACTTTATGGAAATCGCATGTTAGAAGGTTTAAAAGAAAGTGAAGTGACATGGATTCCAGAGAATACCAAAGGAAGATCGATTACAAGTTATCTAAGACATCTTCTAAATTCGGAGGCTTACTGGTATAAAATGATAAAGGATGAATCATTCGATTATTTTTCGAAAGAAACTGGTTTTAATGATTTATTTAACAGCTTTAAAAAACACGAGTCTATAATACTTGAATTAATTAATAATGCAGATGATGATGATCTAAATCTAAGAATTCCGGAGTGGGAAGGGGAAAATTATCAGAATTTAAAGAAAAGAGGAACTCTTGCATGGAAAATTTATAGGACTTCTATGCACGCTATCCATCATTTCGGACAAATAGCACATATTCGTTTTAGCTTAGACAATCCGCCTGCAGATAAAATTGATGGACATTCAGATCCCTGGGGTTATATTATGGATCAATTTGTTTTTTTAGCCCATTCCGATGACTAGTTTGTGTAATTCAAATATCAAAAAAGGAATAATCTATTATTAAAGATTTATATTTATCAAAATTATTACATTTAGAATCTATATCATTTTTATGAAGGTTTTAAATCCTCTTTACATAAACAATTAGGAGTACTATTTATTTCAACACCACATGGGCAAATTTTAGGATGATTGTATTTTTCACATATTTTATTTATTGTATCACAGGAAAATAATAAATTAAATTTCTCACTTTCTTGGTGTGCTTGTTCCACTGTTAGTCCTAATTCTTTATGAAGCAATAATTCAAGTAGATGGGCATGACGAGATAATTCATTTGCCATGTTTCTTCCCTTTATTGTGAGTTCAACCCATTGATATCTTTTATACACTACTAAACCCTCTTCTTCCAACCTTTTGACTGAGCTTCCAGCCGTAGAATGAGCTAACATAAAATGTCTAGCTATCTCTCCAACTTTTCGGTCTTTATTCTTATTTAGGTAGCCTAATATTTTATAATCAATGTCTACCATATCTTAAAACCTCATAAAGTATTTTTTGTTAATGTTGGTGCCCACTAATTAAAATAACCATTACCATTGTTAAAATGCCCACAAAAATTAAAAGAATTTGACGAATACCGTGTTTAATATCAGTTTTTTGGTGAAGTTCTGGAGTTAAGTCTGTTAATGCAATATATATAAAACTAGCAGCAGAAATTGCTAATAAATAAGGTATAGTTGCAGAAAAAACACCCAATACGTAAAAACTAATAATTGCAGAAGGAATTGTTGATACGCTAGAAAGAATATTAAAAATCAGTGCCTTTTTTCTTGAATAGCCTTGATGTAATAATATTCCAAAATCTCCAGTTTCTTGAGGGATTTCATGTATCAAAACAGATATTCCAACTACAATACCAATCGAAAAATTAGTCAAAAACGCTGCCGCGATAACGATTCCATCGGTAAAATTATGAAATGCATCTCCTACTAAAACTAAAGGGCCAGCAGCACTATGTACTTCACATATTTCGTTTTGACAGTTCCGCCATATAATTATTTTTTCAATAATAAAAAAAAATAATATACCACCTAAAACAAACAGCATTATGAAATGGGGTTCTCCACCGAC
Organism: Promethearchaeota archaeon; assembly: GCA_048940605.1. GTDB lineage: Archaea > Asgardarchaeota > Lokiarchaeia > Sigyniarchaeales > SOKP01 > Loki-b32. The sequence continues at coordinate 2,500 of JBHLOJ010000147.1, read as the reverse complement.
GCTTTCTATTGCTTCAGGTATTAATCCAAAAAAAGATGCGGTAAGCAGTATACCTATTGCATAAGAAATCAATATAGATACTAATACCTTTTGAAATTTTTGACTTAACAAAATGAAACTTGCTGCGGCTAAAATAGCACCTATACTTCCTAAAATACTAAAAAGTATAATCCACCCTAAAATTTTACGATCACTTGAGAGATTGAATTAAGTTATAATTAAGACTTAAACTAAATATTATTAAAATTTTACGATATGTCGTAATTTTAGATTTATTTCACATTCCAAAAGATAATACTATAATGATCTACTGTAGAAAGCATTTTGAAGTGGAAATAAATTAATTATTACAATTCACAAAGAACATTATGGAGTCTTTAGCAGGAACAAAAGTTTTTAAAAATGTAAGAATGTAGTATTATTTGGAAGATAAACGTAGTGATATTAGGATAAAAAATGAGAAACTAGCTTTTGGAATGATCTATGAAATTAGAAAATGTTAGATTAATGGTCAATCCTGGTAACTATAACGTTGCTGTTTCCAAGGATCAGCTTTATTTGAGTAACCCGCTCTTTCCCAATAACCTAATCTATCCTCTTTCAGGAAAATAATCCTAATTATCCATTTTGCACTCTTATAAAAATATAAATCAGGAATAATAGCCCTCACAGGGCCCCCATGCTTATCATTAATTGGTTCCCCTTCATAAGATAGCGCTAAAATTGCATTCTCTCTTTTTAATCTATCTATGGGTATAGTAGTTGTAAATCCATTATCAGCACATAAAAATTCAACAAACAATGCTGAGGTTTTAGGTCTTACCATACTAAAAAGCTTTTTAAAAGAGATTCCACCCCATTTTGTATCAAATTTGCTCCATGAAGTTACACAGTGAATATCTTCCAATATTTCAATATCTTTCAACTTCTCAAGTTCTGTTAAAGGTAAAATTATCGGTTGCTCAATTTCTCCATCAATTTCTAATTTATAATTGTCCCTATCTATATGAGCCACTGTCCCGCTTTGAAGGACAGGAAAACGTGTGGTTAAATGCTGACCAGGAGGTAACTTTAATTTTTTATCTGGAGCTATTTCATTTTTCATAATACAAAGATTTGTTCTTAAATTCTATTTTTATTTTATCCGAATAATAAAAAGTAATGTAATTTGTGAATTTTATATTGCTAAATAGATTTAGAGTGAATTCAATAAAAAATTTATGGAAGGATTGAAATGAGGTGGAAAGACTATGTTCTAAGCATTAAGAAGACCCAGCAGTTTGTTAGACTAGGAGTATTTCAACTATTTTCTAGTTAATCTCTTCTTTATCTTCTACATAGGCATAATTTTTCTGTGAAATTGGAATGAAAAGTACATTTAGAGCCTAGTTTTAGTTAAGAACTCTTTGAAATGATAATTTATTAAAGAAATGCTTTTACATTCTTTTTTATTCACTCTTAACAATTAAATGATAAGTTATTATCAAAATATAATAAATCATCACAATCATTAATAAATATAATAGATGATCTTTAAAAAGGTAGTTTTGCATTTTTGATTGATGAACAATGAAACGATGGAAGAAATTTTTAATTGAAAATGGAGATAATCTCCAAGAAATTTCTGAGGAAGATGACTATCAAATTTCGAATGGGTGTTGTTATTTTCATGATCAAAAAGAATTGAATGAATTTATCGATGTGGACGACGATACTCCAAAAGATTTAGAAAATGTCTCTTAATTAGAATTTTCCCTTTTTAGATATAATTATCGTCCAATTAGAAAAATAAAGCTAATTTAAGGTTAATCTTTTTTCCAATCAAATAACTATAATCTTTATGAGATAGATTTAATTCTAAAATTCATTATTATTTTTTAATAAAGTTTTTATATATTACAAAATCCGAATTGAGATCATCTTATGTCTAATCCATCAAAATCGGACTTAATTAATAAAATTCAGTCGGAATACAAGACCAAAATGAAAGAATTAGAGGCTGAATTAGCAGTAAAACATAAGGAATTGAACCAAATAGAAAGAGCATTGCTAAAAGACACTAAGAGAGTAGATCACTCTGGCATCGCTAAATTAAAGTCAAAAAAAGGTGAATTGAATGCAGCTATTATGCATTTAAAAAAAGAAATTAAAAAAGCTAATAAAGAACGAGCTAAAAAACTTAGAAAATTATAATGAATTTCTATTTAAACAATTGACTTATCGCTTCAGTGATTGGACTCATCCTCATAAAATGGGCTATCCCTTAGGTTAAAAAGTCCTCTCTTTTTCGCTTTTTCTTGTTTTTGATCCCAGTGAAAGAATTAAGCACTTGGATTTAGTAATTTATATAAACATTTAAAGTCTTATTTGTATGTATTATCAAAAAATTTTACATTATTTTAACAAAACATGAATTAAAATGATTCAATTATGAAAAACCAAGAAAGCGACTTATATAAACTTGGATCAGATTGTTTAGACCAGAGAAATTATGTTGATG
>JBHLOJ010000031.1:9822-29443 GCA_048940605.1 Promethearchaeota archaeon | reverse complement strand
AGTCTTCATCTAATATTGAAATAAGAAGAGGAAAATTAACATGACTACCCGTACCATTAATCTTTGTGTGATCAATGTTAAATATTTTGTAAAAATTAAAGAAATTTGCATTTACTGGTTGATCATTTACTAGTTGTTCATTTCCTATAGAATAAAATGAATTGGGATTATATTGGTTGTAATATTCTGTTAAGATCCAATTAGAAGATCGTTCTACATTAGAAACTCGTATTTCATCAAATTTGCCACTAAATTGACTCCCACTAGCAACCAAATTTCCTCCCCATAGCCAATCATCAAGATTAGCTAATTGAATCCACTGTGTGGGTACATTTTCTATTGTAAAACTCAATGATGATCCATCTAAATATATTTTTACGCTTTTTGTAGCATAATTTAAGGTTAATACGAGATATTGCCAGATATTATCTGTAAATGGCTTAGTAGCGAGATTATAATTGGTACCGATGCCACCATATGGATAAAAGAAGTGATCACCATCAGGTTGAACCGCCCATTCAAAACCATCAGTTTGGAAAAGAGTTGGAGGAGGGGTTGGATTTGCTGTGAAACGATTACTAGTAGTCATTACTCGTTGATACCGAGTGTCGGGAGAGGAATCAACCCAATTTATCCATAATGATAACGTCCCCTCATCAGATACCGAGTCTAAACTAGTGCTTTCAGGTATAAAAATCATATCATCATTTCCATCCAATTCAAAACCTGTGTTTATTTGAGAGGAAACTAAATCAAGAGAGTTCATAGAGCCCAAAGTTGTACCATCATTACTGTAGACGGTACTATCATGTACAGTCCCGGTGGGAGATTCACTTAAATGCCAAACGCCAACATAGTTATTCCACACAGCACTAGGATTTTCTTGAGAGGTCATTGTTGCATTACCATAATACATTGAAATAGTAGTATTTATACTAGTAGATAGAAGAGGAATTTTAACCCAAGCTATCAATTGAGCTTGAGTGCTACTATAAGATTGATTGAACAACTCAATTTCATGATTTAACCAATCACCTTCCATAGAAAAAGCAATATCATCACCATCAGGTTGGGCGTGATATTTTAAATCATCATCAATAATTGAAATTAAAACAGGAAAATTGATATGACTCCCTGTACCAGCAACTTTGGTTGCATCAATAGTAATAATTTTATAATATGTGAAGTAAGTGACATGGGATGGTTCGGATGTTACAATCTGTTCAGATCCAATTAAATAAAATGAATCTGGGTCATATTGATTTTGATATTCTGTATAGATCCATCCTGATGAGCGAGGTCTGCTGGAGATGCGAACTTCATCAATTAATCCATCAAATACCTCTCCTGTCCAGCCTCTATTAAATCCTATATAAAAAGGATTACCATTCGTGCCTAATGTACCAATCCCATAATTATGTTCTGCCATATACACCCCATTTAAAAATATTCTTCCTATTGAAGTTGAGCTTTGATAAGTAAAGACAAAATGCTGCCAAGTTACATTTAAAACAGATACTGATGAACTCCATTCGTCATAAGAATCAGAAGGATTTGAAAGCCCAATGTCAAAATTATTATAATCATTAATTGCCACGTAAATATCAAAATCAGAGACGCTTCCACCACCCCAAGATCCATCCATTTTACTTGCTATGGTCATCCATTTAGAACCAATGCCAACGGGTAAAAGGTTTGGATTAATCCAAGCTTCTACCGTAAGCTCATTAGATATATCCAAACTGGCATCATCGGATACCTGAATTCTCTGGCCTGATGAATCTGTAAATCCAACAGAATTGTAAATTTGACCGTTTTGAGCCAAAACAGGGCTATTAGTGTAAGTACCATCGTTAGAATTTGATGTTGAATCAATAGCAGGATTCGCAAGACTCTCTTCATTTAAATGCCATACACCTCGATAGCCACTTTCCCATACTCCAGTAGGATTTTGTCGCGAACTCATAGTAGAATTGCCGTAATACATTCTGATAATTGTGTCAGTAACTCCAGATAACTCAGGTACTCGAATCCATGCAATCAAGTGGGCATGGGTTGAACTGTATGTCTGATCAAATAATTCTATTTCATGATCTAACCAATTATTTTGTGAGGAAAACGCAATATCATCTCCATCTGATTGAACATCGAATCTTAAATCAGAGTCTGTTATATTAATTAAGACAGGAAAATTACTGTAAGATCCAGAACCAGCTACTTTAGTATGATCGATAGTAATAGTCTTGTAATATTGAAAATTAATGGCATTGGGAGGGGCATTCGTTTTTGGTTTATCATTATTAATATCATTTTCATCAGATTCTTGACTATTGTAATTGCTATGAAGTCCTAGCAATGGAATATTTAGATAAAGAGGAATAATTAAAAAGAATAGAAGAATTCCAAGAATTTTAATTTTAGATTTTAAACGTTTTCTATAGATATTCATTATTAATATTTTCACTTTTTAAAAATGATCAAGTTTTGTATAATAAATTTAATAAAAACATAGATAAAACATATATATATATTTAGAGGATCAGATTAGAATTAGAGAAGTTTAACTGTAGAAATTCAATAAATCGAGAATCAATAAAAATACTCTATTTTTAATACACAGAAAATACTAAAAGATAAATTATTCATAATCAATTAATTATATAGTAATAATATTCATAATATGAAAAAGAAGCTTTCTGGTGATGTGTAATTCTACGACAAATTTCAATTTATAAAGATAAGAACCATATTTATACAAAACAATTTGGTGAAGTGTTAGAAGATACTGTTTTTGAGAGAATAGTTAGCCCTATTCTAGAAGATTCTTTTTCAAAAGCTATTGATATTATTGATTTTAAAGATTATTATAAATTTAGAATCTCATATTACAAAGAAAATAATTACTTATACTTATTTATAAATAGTTTAAATGATCCTTTCAGCAAAATTAAAAAGGAGTTAAATAGATGTAGAACAGGATTTTTAAATTTAATTAAAAATACTAAAATTGATTTTAATGAGGAAAAGGATCTTGAGAAAATAGATCAATTTATTTATCCAATTCAAAACAGAATGCCACCAATAATCTCATTAGTAGGGTATACTGGAGTAGGAAAGACTACAATTTTAAATCTTCTTAGAACGAAGGAGTTTTCTATAGAGAGTCAGCCAGGTTTATCAGGAGATGTTGCAACTCTAAAGATTGGGAAACTATTCTTTCTTATAAGAGATTTTACTGGTGATGAAAATATTGGTTTTCTATGGAATAATTTTATAAGAGGTAGCGATGCAGTCCTCTTAATCACGGATTCTACTGAAGAAAATGTAATAAATTCTAAGTTTTTTTTAAAAAAAATTGAAGAAGAAGTTCCTTATGCTTATATCGCAGTAATTGGAAATAAACAGGATTTAGAAAATGCCGTTAATGAGTCGAGGATAAAAGAAATCTTGGGATTGAACACTTTTCTGATAAGTGCAATTGATCTCAATAACAGAGAAAAAATAATACAAATTATAGCAGAATTCCTTGAAATGAAACGGTTTATTTCACCAATAATAGCCCTTCTTTTTGAAAGAGAAAATCTTATCAATGAACTTGAAGAATTATTAAAAATCGAGCAATTTGAAAATACTGATGACCTTTTTGAGAAAATTATTAAAATCTCCACACAATTAGGAGATAGTGCGGAACCGTTTTATAGAATGCAATTAAAAGTTAAAGACGAGTTAGGAAAAAAAGCACCTCAAACAACTTCTGTAATGAAACCTTTAGAAGAAGAACCACCAACGAAAAAACTTTCTTTCTTAGAAAGACGTTTGAAAATTCTATTGAAAAATTTTATGGACGAAGTCGAGAATATTTTTACAGTAACTATCTGCGATCGTGAAGGATTAATCATAACTTCAGAAAGTAAGGGGGATCTTGAAGATGAATATGTGATTGGAGCGATAGCAGCATCAGTTGACACTTATATTGAAAGAATTAAGAGAGAATTTAAAGAAGAAACAACTTTTTTTAATATCACGACAATTAGTAATAAGAAATTTGCGTATTGTTCAATGGGATTAAAATCCATATTATTAACTATTTCAGATTTATCAAGTTCAGATACTGAATTAAGAGTATATTCTGAACATATTGCAGGTAAGATTGAAATGATATTAGAAGGAAATGAAAATGTATCTCTTCAAATACCTCAAATAATAAAAATTTTATCAAAAACTAAAGATGGAAAAATCCCTACAGGTGATTATTCATTAAAGTTAGTATTGACAGGAGATTATGAGGTAGGGAAAACTTCATTAATAAGACGATTTGTACAAAATCTATTCACAGAGGGTTATCATAGTACCGTAGGATTAGATATATCAAAAAAAGATATCGAATTAGCCAAAGATACAAAAATACATTTTGTAATTTGGGATATTGGAGGTCAAATAACCCAGATGACTCCATATAGAAAGAGGTTTTATGGAGGTGCTAATGCTGCATTTATTGTAATAGATCGAACTAGGAAAGAGAGTCTCAAATCTGTTGAAAAATGGTACAATGAATTAAAGAAATTTGTAGGGAAAGATCTCAATATCATATTAGTTGGGAACAAGTCAGATTTAGTAGATGATTTAATTATCACTGAAAATGAAATCAAAAATATTGCGAATATGAACAATTTCTTTTACATCCTTACATCTGCAAAGACAGGGGAAAATGTTAACGATTCTTTTTTATATATAGCTTATAGGTTCTTAGAATCTGTTTCTTAAAAGGATTTTTTTTCACTATTGAACTTATTTTAACTTACTAATACGGTAAGTAAATTTTAATAAATGGATTTACATTAATATTTTAAGTCAGAATTTCATTATATTTCTATTGAAAATGTCAGAAGATAATTTAACAGATAAAATCAATGATTTAAATAATGAGATTTATGCTCTAAAGAGTCGAATCAGCAAGTTAGAAATGGAGTTGGATAAAAAAGAACATGAAATATATACTCACTTGGAAACTATAGAACATTTAGAAGATGTTATTATGAAATTAGAATCGTCAATTTCAGAGGAGGATAATGGTATAAAAACTAAAAAGCAAAAAGAAATTGATTCCAAATTAGCATTAGAGTTAGAAGAAAGAGATATACAAATTAGAGATTTGAAAAATAGAATGGGTTTCTTAAGGAAGGAGAAGGTTCAAATTCAGCAAGAGCTTGAAAGATTGCAAAAAGAACGACTAGAATCTAATGTAATTCGAATGGAGGATATTAGATCTAAACCACCATTAGAAATTTTAGTAAAAGATTTGCAGGACAAGGTAAATAAGCAGAAATCTATGATAGATAATTTAAAACGAGAATACATCGATGTATCTGAATTTGATACGAAAATAAAAGAAAAAGAGGAAGCCATAGAACGGAGAATGGCTTATTTATTACAGACTCAAATCGATGATCAGGGGAAAATTATTGATTCCAAAAATAAGCGAATTGATGATTTAAATATTGAAGTAGATAATTTGAAAAACAAAATTGAAGTATTAGAAGTACAATTAAATATAAAAGATCAGAAAATTAAAGAATTAAATAAAATTCAAAAAAGAGACAAAAAAAAGAAGAAGTGATCTTTAAAAAAGATTTTTTAAAATAAAAAAAAAAAAATTTCATTTTTTGATTTCTTTAGATTTCTTGGATTTCTCCCGTGATTTTGAATTGTAGTAAGCTTCTTCAAGAACCCTTAAGTATTCAATTAAAGCCTTCCTTGATATGGATTTTTGTTCATATGATGATTTTATAACTTTTAAAAGGTATTTAGGAAATAAGAGATCCATATAAAAATCAGTTATTAGAGCATAATACTCAATATTCTTCTCATCTCGGAAAACCCTAATCATTTTGTTGTCCCAAAGCAATTTTAAAGTACCGTATATGTCTTCTACTCCCTTTACTTTAAGTTTTTCGAGGTCTTGTCTTGTCACAATAGCGGATCTTAATAATCTTAGAAGCTCATAAGCTTCAGAATTAACGAAGATATTCAACATGCTTAAATTGTCCTCTCCAGTGGGATGATAACCTTGGAAAAATTCCTTAATTTCTGACAAATATTCTTTCGTAAATTGTGAGGGCAAACCATAATTAGTAGGAGAAGCAATTAATTTAACGGGAGGTACTCTAAGCATGAAGAAATCGTTTGTAAGCATAATTAATTCTGATTCTAATCCTTTTACAGAAACTTGTTTTATTAAATCCTTTTTCAAAAGTTCTAACAATATAGCTTCAAAGTCAATAAAGCCCTCATGATATTTATCTTTGAGCCAAATTGTCAATTCTGATTTAGTGATCAACCCAATGTCTCTTAGGCTATTTATTATCATCCGTTTAACTTCATCTTGATAAGTTAGAGCAAGGATTTCCTCGTCACTAAGTGAGGGATATAACGAAAGACGTTGAAAAAGGGAAGGAAGCATATAGAGATATGAATCATTTTCAATATTTTCAATAATAATCCTTGAAATATCTGGCATTGCTCCCTCATAAACATCAGGATCATCTTCTGATTTTAAAAGCAAAATTACGTAATATCCCGGATCAGGTCCAGTATAGTATGATAATACATTTAATAATCCTGCAGTTAGAGTTATAGCCCCTTTTTCACCACTATATTCATGGGTGCTATATATTTGCATGAGAGTTTTTTCTGAAATATCAGTATCTTCCGGATATTTGGTTAAAATCTCAGTACCAACTCTTACATTCCATCTCATAAGGACTAATCCAATTGGTCGTATTTCCCTTCTTTTCACAACTTCGCTAATTTTTTTTCCAACTTTCGAACCTTTTTTCTTGAGTTCAATTCCAAAACTAGCTCCGATTGAAAGACCAATATTATCCCACATACTCTGTACTTGTTCTCCCACATAAATTTCTTTATCGCGATATAAAAGTGATTCTGGGATTGATTTTTCTCCTTCAATTGCCTTTTTCATTGATCGTACTTTCTTAACAAAATTTGGAATTTTCGCGTTTTTATAAACTCTATAGCCAACTATACTTCCTCCTATGCCTACAATTGCTGAAACAATTAATATGAAATAAAATGTTGGTATCCCAAAAATAAATTCTTCCATCCCAACAACAATAGTAATCGTAAATTCTTTTGAGTGATAATCATATTTAGAAATATTGATAATTCCTGTAAGAGTTTTAGAACTAAAGAATGTGTCAATGTTGTCTGTTGGAAAGTCAAATCTATAAGTACCATTGCCTATAAAATCAATTGGAATTTCTTCACCCCCAATTTGTACGACAATTGTTGCATCTATCAATGGAATATCTCCTCTTGTAGGATCTGTTAGTAGTATTTCAATTGAAGCAGTCTTCCCTTTGTCTATATTTATTCTGTTATTAGAGATAATTCGGTTATTATATCTTATATAATGGTCAATAATTCTTTTATTGACTGTTAAGGATATCATAGCATTTTTAAATTCATAGTTAGTTTTACCTATTGTTATAAGTAATAAATATTCTCCAACAGTTAGATTCTCTGTATTGAAGTCAAGGATGTATAAGTTGTCGACTGTAGATGTCAATGTTCCTTGTCCACTATCAACCACATTACCATCACCATCATACTTCTCCCATACATACATATATGATGTTAAATCAGTAATTTTAGTTCCATTCAACGCATCAGTGTATAAAAAAGTAAAATTAACTGCATCTTGCACATCTATGTTTTCAACGCTTCTGAAGAATCCGGATGAACTATTCAGTAATGTCAAACGTTCTAGTACAAATAAATCCAATTCTTTTATCGCAGTTATATAATTTTCCTTAACTATGGTGAATTGTATAGTATAATCATCAGCATCGAACAAAGAAGTATTTATAGGTTGTAGATAACATTCCAAACCCTCATGGAATTGAACTGTTCCATATACAGTGGGGTTTTCTATAACTGAATATGTGACAATTCCTTTAGTCTTATAAGTTACCTGTCTTGAATAGTCTATTCTACGATTAAGGTTAAAAATTGTTGGTTGGGCTGTGTCAATAACAGCTGTATAAATAGTATTTTTAGCTAAATCATCCAATAAAACCATACCTTGACCTAAAGATACATCAGAAATGCTATAAGGGCTTCCATCGATAGTAATTGTCATACCTCTTTGTGAGGGGAGAAAATAATCGATACCGTCAGTAATTTCAGTAATCAATAATATGGATTGATCCTCATCCCAATCTTCACTAGTTACACTGACTTGAAAAGTTCCCCCATTATTAATACTGTATTCAGTTTTTGTTATATTCTTTATCTCCAGAAAATTATTTTGGTAAAACTCCTGGGTGTATTCAACTTTCATTAAAACATCAAATATTACCTCAGGAAGGTTTTCTATGGTGAATAGGAATTGATCGTTTAGGGGGTAAATAATTCGATTATCGATTGTTAAACTACCAAATCCAAGACCTCCTGATTCTAATGAATATTTAACGTCCTCATTGGTAGAGATATTCAAATTAACATCAGATAATGGATCTATTAAACTCCCACTAGAAGTATTACGGCAATTATAAAGCTCAAAAGTAATATTTTTTACAGCCCAACCCTCAGCTGTTGCCGAAAGAGATATAATGTCTGTAATATTGAATCTATTATGCTGAGTATTGATTTTATCTCTTAAAAAGTAAGCCTCAGCAACGATATCTACTGGATCATCAAAAGATCCCCCGATAATAAATTCGAAGTTATTATCTTGGGTCAGACTTTCTTTTTCTAGATTAAGATAAATTCCTTTCCATGATCCCTGAGCCCAATCCCATCCTGAATGATTACTGTTATGGAACATATGAAAACCTCCATAGGGATCTTCAATGGTAATATTAATATTAGAAACATCAGTATTCCAAGTGATATCATATATATCGAATAATATTCCGGAAAGGTTCCAGTTAGTTTGAATTTCAGGAATTGAAAATTTAAAAGTTGTAGGATCAATATTATTATAAAGCTCATGTTCGATGATAAAATCTTCAGAAATTTTACCATAAGGGGTTACTGACATATTAATATCCTCTGCCCAATATACAGATAAGGGAGAATCATCATTTTGTGACTGGTTTAATATTAACTCGTGTTCTGAAAGTAATAATGACATTATCATTTCTGAAGGTAACACATATCCAGATTTTTGAGCAGAAATTTGTATTATATACGGAATATTAGGTTCTAATTCCACTGTTTCTATGATACCTTGATGCCTTCCTATATAATCATCTTCTGCAATCATATTATAGGAGTGAATGAATGTTGTTCCTTGAAATATTTGACAAGACATTGAATCAGCATATGTAGGACCTATCGAAACTGCTGCCCCAGATGGCACTTTAGTTACATTAAACAAAGCTCTAACTTTTATATTCGTACCCCATTTAGTAATAATATTACTGGTTGGATTTAATGAAACTATTTTTGTTTCTGCTTCTTCTAATTCACCTGGTTCAAAATAAAGCTCTATAGTATAGGCAGCCATAGCATTAACTGTAAAATTTGTTTCCGATACTATTCCAGTCATAAGTTCAGGTATTTCAAAAGTCCATATGACTCCATAAAAACTTACAGTTAAGAAATAATTTGAATTTATCACAGAGGAATTTCCCCATCTTAGTGTTGCATTCCCATTTAAATTCGTGGTTAAATTTACTATATTTTCACCTGAAAACTTATCTAATGATATTTTTGCACCATCTATTGGCGTATTGGGGTATGTATGAGTTATAACAGTAAAATTAACTGTTGTTAAAAGTACAGTTACATTAACATCGCTATCTGGTATAAATATATCTCCTGATGCTATCTCAATTTCTTTTGGATTATAAATAGAATCACGATACCACACCGTATAATTATATTCATAAGGAGTCTTATTTAACCATCGAAATGTTGCGTGACCTGTACTATCGATCGTACAATTTTGAAGTAAGTCTGTACTATTTCCGACTTCTACCCATCCAGAATCAAGGGGAATTCCATCAATGTCTACTATATTAAAGATATTTCTACTTATATTGCAAATTAAATTAATAATCTGGACTGCCCCTTCTATTAAAATTGCTTCATTTGTTTTATTAATAATAATAGTATGATACGGAGCTACATTTGATGTCATATATATAGTAAAATTAAATTCATCATCGATAGATAAAAAGTCATCAAATACAACAGTTCCACTTGAATCTGCAATATCACTCCTAATTAAATTAGAATTTTCATACATAGAGATATTTACATTCGGTATTGGATTACCATATAAATCAATAGCATTTACTTCAAGATCGGTAAGAGAGGTCTTTTCCACTCCAACAGAATAGAAATTATTGGGGCTTTCTTGATTATTGTATTCAGTAGCAATCCAATCCGATGAACGAAGCATACTGGAGAGTCGAAATTCGTCAATAGCTCCATCGTAATATACTGATAAATTTCTTGCAATATCCAGAGATGAAGCACTAATCCCAGTTGTATCTGTAATTACCACATGATACCACACTCCAGTGGTTACAGTCGAACTGTTTACTCCATTAATATAAATATCCGTTATTCCTGAAAAGCTAACTGGTTTTATGTCCCCATTATTAGCATCAATAGATATTTGATCAGTGCCATCTAAATCAATAACTGTAGTGTCGGATGAAGTACTATAATAAACTCTAATCTGAATATGGTCAACTCTTAAGCTAGCATAGTAAGAACCTGTTTTTTCAAGCCAAACTCTGAAATTAGAATTAGAAAAATTAGAAACCGACCATGATTCCCCCCAGGTGTCCGAAGAACTACCAACCGTTCTGGAATAATCATAAGTACTGGACCAACTCTGAGGTGTTTTATAATAAGTATAGCTATTTCCCCCATCCCCTGAAAGTCTAACCCTACATGATACATATTCACCGAATTGCGAGGAGCTTCCTTCAATAGAAACCACAATACCATTAATCGTAACTCCTGCTGGTATGCTAAAACTAAAATTATACCAATCTTGATCCTCATAATTCGTCTGTTCTGACGCTCTATTATCATCACTGGCATAAGCACCGGTCGGATTAGTCCATTGAGTATAATAATTTCCAGTTGCGGTAGGACTATGGTAACCTGTATTATAAGAATCATAACTCGAAAGAGAGTCAGTATTCATCCAAAATTCAATAGTATTAATTAATTCTGGTCCTACATTACCTACACTTAAATATTCATTCCATCCATTAAATGTGAAACTCGTACCAATCGGCCCTTCTTGCATGTCAGTTGATTCCATATTATAGGCAGTTGCGTGATTCCCATTACTAGTTGAGTCCTTAATATCTCCTGGAAATCCAAGATCAGGATCTTCCTTTAAATGCCACACACCCTTATAATTGGAATCCCAAACACCTGTAGGATTTTCTTGATTTCCTATAGTGGAATTTCCATAAAACATGAATATTTTAGTATCAATAGAAGCAGATAATAAAGGAATTCGAACCCATGCGATAAGTTGAGCTTCAGTAGCACTATAAGAAGGGTCATATCGTTCGATTTCATGATCTAACCATGACGTACTATTAGCAAAAGCAATATCATCACCATCAAACTGAGCCTTATCATCTAAGTCCGAGTCAATAATAGAGATTAATAAAGGAAAATTAACATGGTTTCCAGATCCATTAACTTTTGTATGATCAATAGTTATAATTTTAAAATACTCAAAATTGTTAGCATTCGGAATGGTGCTTGAAGACACCAAGAGATCTGATGTGTTTGTAAAGTCCTCTTCTTCTGTGAGTTTATTTATATTTCTCATAAAATTGCTGAATATAGGTGAGCTAATAATTGTTGGAATTATTAAAGTTGTTATAAAAATTATTAGAAATTTTATTCTATTTTTTGCCTTGATTTTAGGTTTTTTAATTATCAAAATTATAATCTCTTATACCAAGAAAATTATTTGTATAAAATTATAGCGTGAGGTATATAATTTTTCACTTTTTTTTCTAAAGTACAAAACTATTTATAAACAAAATCTTTATCTAAAGAACTAACAAGAATACCACAAAAACCAAGTAACTTTAAATGTTAAGACAAGTATTAATTTTTAAAGACTCCAATCTCCTCTACGAAAGAACCTACAGTATAAATTTAGATTCTCAAGTTTTTAATAATTTATTAGATGGTATGTTTTCAAAAGTGGTTGAACAAATTTATCATATCGATTCTGATCAGTTTAGATTTTCTTTTGTTATAGAGAAAGATTTTAAAATTCTATTTTTATTTGTTCATGACAAAAAAGATGATTTTATCCTAATAAAAAAAGAATTAGCCAATTGTAAAGAGAAATTTTTGGAATCTTTTAAAGATATTATAAATCATATAATCGAATCTAGCAATTTAACAATATTTAATGCAATAGTTGATTCAATTCAAAATAAATTCCCGCCGATAATATCAATAGTTGGTTATGAGGGAGTTGGGAAAACCACTATTACAAATCTAATAAGATCCAAAGAAATCTCTATAATACCAGATCCTCAAATCAGTGGGAATATTGCTAGATTAAAAATTGGAAGTTTAAATTTTATAATAAGAGAATTTGTTGGGGAAAAAGATGTCGAATTCTTATGGAATAATTTTGTAAGAGGAAGTAATCTCATTATACTTGTTACAAATTCTACTCTGAGTAATGTAGAAGATAGTAGGTTTTTCCTAAAAATAATAGAAGAATTACCCGATACACTTGTTTTTATATTAGGAAATAAACAAGATCTTGAAGGAACTTTAAAACCTCAACAAATTGAGGATATATTAGAAGTAAAAACATACGGATTAATTGCTAAAGATCCTGCAAATAGAGGAAAGCTCATTGAAATTATAATGGATACGCTGCAAATGCAAGAAATAATTATCCCCTTGCTAAATATGTCTAATGAAAGAGAAAGCCTAATAAATGAAATGGATATGGCAATACCCCAGTCCGACTTTGAAAGAGCGGATTTCCTTTATAAAAAAATTATAAAGATCTGTCTTGATCTTGGAGATAATCCTTTAAATATGGAATTTTATAAGAATTATGAAGATATTCAAGATAAATTAAAAAAGATCGGTTTCAAACAAAAATTAGGAGCTTCCTTATTAAAAAAGCAAGATCAACAATTAAGGAGTATTAGTTCATTAGAAGGTCAGTTAAAAACTTTATTGAATAATTATATACGAAGTCTTGAAGGAGTTTTAACAGTAATTATTAGTGATAAAGAGGGTTTTGTCATAACATCGGAAAGCAGAGAGGATGCTTTGGATGAATCTTTATTGGGGGCGATAGCAGTTATGATGGATAGCTATTTAGAGAGGATTAGAAGAGAATTTGGGAACGAAACCGCCTTCTTCAATATTACTACTATCCAAGAAAAAAAATTCGCTTATGGTTCAATGGGACCTAGAGCTTTATTATTGACAGTTTCCGATTTATCAACTAACGATACAGAATTAAGGATTTATACTGAATATATAGCAGGGAAGGTAGAATTATTATTAGAGGGGAATGATAATGTATCACTTGAGATTCCAGAAATCATTAGTTTATTATCTAAAACAAAAAGTGGTACATTTCCAACTGGCGATTATTCGTTTAAATTAATTTTATTAGGTGATTTTGCTGTGGGGAAAACTTCTTTAATTACTAGATTTGTACAGAATCTCTTTAAAGAAAATTATCATTCAACAGTTGGTGTGAATATATCTCAGAAAATAGTAAAACTAGACGAAAATACGAATGTTAAGTTCATTATATGGGACGTCGGTGGTCAGATGCCTAAAATGGCCCCCTATAGAAAAAAATTTTATGAGGGGGTAAATTGTGCTTTAATTGTAATAGATAGAACTAGACCATTCAGTCTAAAAAATGTCGACAAATGGTATAATGAAATAAAAAGTTTTATCAAAAAAGATATAAATATCATTCTAGTTGCGAACAAGTCAGATTTAACTGATAAAATACTGGTTAGTGAAGATGATATAAAAAGTGTAGCAAATAAGTATAGATTTAATTATATCATTACCTCTGCAAAAACTGGTGAGAGTGTTAATGAGACATTTTTATATATTGCATATAAATTTTTAGCATCGCTCTTTTAAATCCTTCAAATACAATATAGATTTAAAGTAAATTCTTAATCTTTGATTTGATTATTCTTCAAAATTTCTATTAAACTGATATTTTTCATGATGAATTATAAATTTATTTTGGATTTCTGTACATTTTTGTATTAAAAAAAATAAGATTTTTGTTTCTTGTTTTGTAATAACAGGGAATTCATAATTTGTTGATTTATATTTCATCTCTTTGTTTTGCTTTTTGTATCTATCGATAAATTCTACGTGGTGGTTTAATCTGTAATTGATAATTTCAGAATTTAATTGTTTAATCTTAGTGATACTTTTTTTAAACACGTCCATGAAATTAGGTTTTAATTCATAACCTATTGAATTTCTGGTTGACAAGATGGCAGCTAATGAAGTAGTACCTGTACCCCAGAATGGATCTAACACTATATCTCCATAGATTGAAAACATATTAATTAAACGATAGGGAATTTCTAAGGGAAAAGCTGCTGAACGATTTCTTAAATAATTTTGATCATCATTATTTTGATTCAATTTTTGGCTAATCCCTCTTATATCATCCCATACATCAGAAAACCATTTATTCCTCTCTTCCCAAAAAAAAGCACTATTATAGCGATTTTCTGATTTTGAAGGTATTATCTTCTTCTTTCTACCTTTTCTAAATATCAAAATATATTCATGTTCAAGAGTAATATATGCATTAGGCGGTAACATTCCTGAACCTAGGAACTTATTTGGACTATTAGTTGGTTTTCTCCATAATATCGAGGGTAATTCAATAAAGTCATTTGCATGAAAGAAATTAGTTACTTCTACGTGATTGGGAAATAATTGAAAGTTGTTATTAATTTTTCTTGTGGCATCCCCAATATTAATGCATGCAATCCCACCATCTTTCAAAACTCTTTTTACTTCTTTCCAAACACTATTTAACTCTGCGTGCATTAAATTATATGCCTTTTCGCCGTTTACTTCGGCAAGTGCTTCTTTAATTTCTTCATTTGCTTCAGAAAATTGCACATCCCACATCTCAATCATGGGATAGGGGGGCGAAGTTATCATTAAATCTATAGAATTTGACTCTAATTCAAACATATTGGAAGAATCCTTAAAGAAAATTCTGTGAGTCGTTTTCATTGCAATATAATATAAAATTCGAATTCTTTACATCAATATACTAATCAAAATTTATATAAGTATTTATCAAATAATAGATAATTATGAGCCGAAGTGCTAAAGTTAACCGAGTTATATTAATTATTCTTGATGACGTACGGGCAGAGCATTTATTCAGATGGATGAAGGAGGGAAAACTCCCAAACATTGCTCAACTTGCTGATAATGGTGTTTCATGCCAAAATACGGTTACATCATTTCCTAGTGTTACCTTACCTTGTTATGCTGATATCATAACTGGCGCTAATTCTGGATTTTTTCCCGTAGAAGGAAGTGGGGTCCCCAGTTATCATTGGATCGATCGTATATTTCCTCCGTTAGAAAAAAAGAAGCCACCCTTTATTCGTAATTATAGTGAGCGAAGAGATGTATTAAAAATAAATAAAGATATTGGCAAGCATGTTAAAACAATATTTGAACAAGCAGGTGAAGGGAATTTTTTAAGTGCAACCAGTTTCTTATATAGAGGATCTACTTTCACTGTTTCAAAAGAATTTAAACCAGAATTGATTTTAAAAAGAATAGAAGATATTTATAGAAATCCTAAAGAAATTTTTCTAGATAAAGAAGTACCAAAAATTTCTGTAGGATATATCCCACATACTGACGAATTTATGCACGAAAAAGGATTTGATCATCTTGATTATATTAATTTGGTATTTAGATGTGATAAATTTATAGGATCTTTAATCGAAACACTTAAAGAAGTAGGATGCTATGAAGATACCGCAATAGCAATCACTTCTGATCACGGCAATTATAAAGCACTAAATATTTTTGATCTTGAACCGTTCTTTCATCGAAACGGATTAAAACCATATAATCCTATGAAAGGAGTTGGAGATTTTGATGCAAATCTAGGTGGCGTAGGTTTTTTCAACTTTAGGGGAGATACATGGCAACATCATCCTACATTTAATCAAATGAAGAATTATAAAACAAGTGGAGAAAGAACATCTAAACTAGATTTATTTGAAATACTATGGAAAATACCAGCAGTGAAATTAATGTATTATAAAGATGATGCTAGTACCGCTGAAAAAGGTCTCATACATTTAGAACGAAGAGATATTAAAAATAATAAAATTCTGAAAGGGAGAATTGAATATTATGGAATAGGAAAAGATCAAATGACCAAATATGTGTTTGATGACGAAGATTTATTTGGCTATGAAAAAAATGAAAAATTTTCTGCTCTTCTTGATAATAAATTTCATTCTATTGATGAGTGGGTGGGAACAACTTATCAAACAGATTTCATAAATATTATTGATCAACTCCCCCGTTATTTTAAAAATCCCCGTTCATGCGATATAATGGTGTCTACTGAGGGTGAATATAACTTTAATTATGAACATGGAAAAACAAAAGGTGTTTCTCCTTTTTCGCATGATATTGCTAGCAGAAATTCAATGATTGTACCACTGATTATAGGAGGGTCTCTAGAAATTCCTAAATTGGAATTAGATTATTGTAAAACTACTGATATTGTTCCCACCTTATTAAACTTATTAGGAAAAGACCCACATTCAAGCGTAATAGGAAAATCTATATTAGGTTTTTAAATCAACAGTATTTACTTTATTCCTTTTATTTTAGCAGAGGATCCAATTGATTTTTATTAAAGTATTCTTTTACAATCTCAATTAGGATTTTCAATTTAAGACTCTATATTATGAAAGCGAATAACATTATCCTTGTTCCTGAAACTCATTGGGATAGGGAATGGTACTTACCGTTTCAAGAATTTCGAGCTAGACTTATATTATTGATGGATAAATTATTGAATATTTTGAATATTGACCCTGATTTTAAGAATTTTACTTTAGATGGACAGACTATTCCATTAGAGGATTATTTGGAAGTAAGACCTGAGAGAGAAGAAGAAATTAAAAAATATGTTAAAGAAGGAAGGCTTTCAATTGGTCCTATGTATGTATTACCTGATGAGTTTCTTATTAGTGGTGAATCTTTAATTAGGAATCTTATGATTGGACATCAAATTTGCAGGAAATTTGGTAAGGTTATGAAAGCAGGATATATACCTGATTCTTTTGGACATATTGCACAATTACCTCAAATAGTAAGTGGATTTGAAATTCCCTCAATATTATTTATGCGAGGTTTTGGTAATGAATTTGAAGAAAATAATTTAAACATGGAATTTATATGGAATTCACCAGGTAAAGCGGCATCTGTATTAGGAATACATCTAATTTTATCTTATTCTAATTTAGCACATTTGAATACAAAAACTTTAAACGGAGAATTCAAACCGGCGTTAAGAAAAATAAAAAATCTAGTAATAGAGTTTGAAAAATATATCGCAACACCTAACGTTCTATTAAATAATGGAGGAGATCATGAAGAAGCCACCCCAGAAATTCCAAAGATAATCAATCAATGGAATAAATTATATCCTCAAACTCATTTAGAACAAGCAGACTTTGAATGCTATGTTGATAAGGTGCTGGAATCAAATGTAGAGTTGAAAGAATATCAGGGTGAACTAAGAGGAGGAAAATACTCACCTCTCTTATCTGGTGTATTTTCAGCACGAATGTGGATAAAACAAAGAAATACCGCAATAGAGTACTTATATGAGAAATATACTGAACCAATATCAACTATAAGTTGGGTGCTCGATAAATATGGAAATTTCAGATATCCAAAAAACTATATTCTAACTGGTCTAAAATGGTTGCAGAAAAATTCACCACATGATAGTATTTGTGGTTGTAGTATAGATGAGGTCCATGATGAGATGAAAACTCGTTTTGATTGGGCTGAACAAATAGGTGAAGAAGTATTTAAAAACTCAATTTTATACTTAACTGAACTCATAAATTTTAATTCCAATTATGAAGATCAAAATGTTTTAATTGTTTTTAATCCACTTCCATTGAAAAGACAAGACATAGTTGAGTTTACTTCAATCTCCAAAAGAACAAAGGGTGAAAAGTTACCCTATAACCTTAAATTAATTGACTCTGATGAAAATGAAATTGAATATCAATATTGGGTTGTTGAGGAACAACCAAGGTTTACGCGAAAGCTAGAAGTTAGCCACAAAATCTCATTTTTAGCTCAAGTTCCTGCATTAGGTTATAAAGTTTATTATCTAGTTCCTAAAGAGACTGAGAACTCTTTTAATCTTGAAACTAAAGAATTTAAAATTGCTAAAGATTTCTTAGAAAATGAATTTTATCTTATTGAAATTAAATCAGATGGCCTAATTAACGTTAAAGATAAGGAAACAGGAATTATCTATGAGAATATCTGTGAGTTCGAAGATGTGGGAGATTGGGGAGATGAATATGACTTTTCTGGTCCAAAAGAAAATCAAACAGATTTAAGATTCTCAACTGAAGATGCTGCTCTTTTTGAGAAATCTGTGTATATAAATGGTCCATCCCAAAAAACCTTCAAATTGAGGTTAAACCTGAAGCTTCCTCGTTCTCTTACAGATGATCGATATAATAGAGAAGAATGGTTGGTTGATAATAAAATAACTGTTTATATCTCATTATATAAATCTATTAAGAGAGTAGATTTTAAAATTATATATGAAAATAATAGTCAAGATCACAGAATTCGTATATTATTCCCAACTAAGATAAAATCTGATGTGGTTCATGCTGATGGCCATTTTTATGTCGTACCCAGAAATATTGAGTTGCCTAAAATAAATAAATGGGTTCAAAATCCTTTACCTACTAACCATCAAAAAGATTTTGTATCGATCAGCGATAATTTGAGAACTTTTGCTGTATTAAATAATGGTTTAACGGAATATGAGGCAATTGTTAATGAGGATAAAACAATAACTTTTGCTATTACACTTCTACGCTGTATTGAGTGGCTGTCCCGTGATGATTCCAGTACAAGAAGGTCTCATGCAGGTCCTGGTTTTAAAACTCCCGGAGCACAATGTTTAGGCACTCATACTTTTGAACTATCGGTTACAACGGAATCCAAATCAAACTGGTTAGATTCAAATATTCATCAGAGAGGAAAAGAATTTAATAATAAATTAAAACCACTCTTCCCTGCAATGACTCAAAGTGCTATTATAACTTCTAATAAGGTTATTTTAAAACCAACAGGTGTGATTGGTAGATCTAAAACAAGACAAATTGAGTCTTATCTTCCTCCATTTTTATGTTTTCTTGAAATAGATAATAAATTTATTTTATTAAGTGCCCTAAAAAAAGCAGAGAAGGGAAATTTTATAATTGTTAGAGTTTATAATATTTCATCTGAATCTCAAAATGCAAGATTAACTTTTTATGAGAAA
>JBHLOJ010000031.1:3048-9722 GCA_048940605.1 Promethearchaeota archaeon | reverse complement strand
AGGGAAATTTTATAATTGTTAGAGTTTATAATATTTCATCTGAATCTCAAAATGCAAGATTAACTTTTTATGAGAAAATTTCTATTAGAAATGCTGAAATAGTGAATTTTCTTGAAGAGAAACCAAAGAATAATATAAAATCAAAAATAATCAATTTTAATCGTAACTATCTTGAAATTGAATTAAAACCTCATGTCATAGTTACTCTAAAAATTAAATATGAATTTATGTAGTGATTCTAGACGAATTTAAAATTATTAATAAAGTTGAACTCTGTTTTACAGAAATCCATAAGATGGAAAGAAGATAACAATCATCCATGAATACAAAATACTTATGAAAACTGTGGATCCTAATATATTACGTCCTGAGTTTATATAAACCCACGTAACTGTGATATTTTGTATGATTGAAAATATAACCCATGCTAATAGATAAAGTGCGTATGGTGGTAAATATACTAAATTAATCTTTCCAATAATGAACATAGCAATAATGAGGATGTTATCCATTAAAATCCCAATACCTGCCATTAAAATATATTCTCCATATTTGTTTATATTGATCAATTGTCCTTGAACATTTCTTAAGTAGAATTCTCTTATAAGGAAAAAAGGGAATGATATTAAAATTAATGGTAACATTCTAACAACACCATTTAGAGTTGGTAAAGTATTTTGGACGGACCAATGCCAAATTGCTGCTATAGATAATATTGAGACTAGAGCAACAATAATCCCAAATAAGGTTGAACGAAAGGGTGTTATGGAACACATTCTTTTAAGCTTAATAAATATATCTTTGATAGAAAACCTTTCCTCCCAGTCCAATAAGAGTAAATTATATAATATGAATGTTCCAATTGCAGCTCCGATAATAAGTAACAACGTTATGCTTGATGTAGAATAGGAGACTGCTTCTGTGGAAATGCGTGAAAGAAAGAGAAAAAAGCCAATTTGAATTAGTTCAACAGGAACTGTATAGTATAATATTAATTTTTTAATTGTGGCTTTGTTTAATTCTTCCAATATCTCTTTTTCAATTAATTTTTCTTTATGTTTGAAAAAATAATTGCTAAGATATACAACCAATATAGAATTGATTGCAATAATCCCCACAAGTGAGACATAAGAAAAAATTAATAAAGCTGTAGCAGTTATGAAAATATTTTTCCCCTTTTCTCCATTAAAAGCTTGTTCAAACCATTGAATAGTTTGATATATGATTGCATAATCTACTACTTCAGTTAAATGTCCAGCATATGGGCTAATGAAACCTTTAGTGTTATTTCCGTCATTAAAATCTCCATCATACGTTTTTCCAACTTTTACATATTCTCTACCGGTATATTGCCTTAAGACTTCAAGAATTTTTTCTTCAGTTAATCCTGGATCATATCTCCCTGATGCTAAAAGAAAATTAGACACATTCATATAATCTACACTTACTGCCCCAATCGCTACAGTTGCATTAATTCTATCAGGATAAGTTTGCGAAAAATCTATAACTTCATATGCACCTAAAGAATGTCCAATGAGCCCAAGTTCATTGATGTATGGTAGATCATATTCTAAGTAATCAACTGCTGCTTTCAAATCATATATTAATTTTCCGCGTTGAAAATATCCTCCTGAAGCCCCATGTCCACGAAAATCAATGTTTATTACTGTAAATCCCCGTTTAACAAGCTCTATACTAAGAGGTTGCATATTGAGTTTACTACCAAAAAATCCATGTCCAACTACGATTCCCACATTGCTTCTTTCTCCCTTTGGTGTATATTTAAAAGAACTAATATATACTCCATCCTCAGTTTCAAGTCCTAATGGTTCAATCGTGTATAAATTCTTTAACTCAGGAATGAATGTTAAAATAAATAATGGAATTACACCAATACATAATATTGAAATACTGACCAACAAACCTAATTTTTTTCTATCAGATCTTATTTTTTTTAAGATACCCAAAGTTCTTTCTAATCTACGTTTAAAAAAATATATTTCATTCAAAAAGATATTTCAAATCTTAATTTAATAAATTAAAACTTGATCATTTCTAGTAATTAAGAATATTGATAATTTGAAATTACTTATATTCTAGTAAAATTTTTGGTTTATAATTTAGAAGGAATATCAATATTAATCAATACAAAGGTAATACCTAATGAAACTTAATGAGTATCTAAATGAATATAAAGCCAAGATCAATGACGCAATTGAATCTATATATGACATGAAATTAAAAAATTTAAAACACAAATTTTTAAGAGTTTATTATTCAGAACTAAAAGATTATTTTTTAGCTGGAGGTAAAAGAATTCGTCCATTACTATGTATTGCTGCCTATAATGCATTCAGTGAAGTAAAAGATAAGAGAATTATATTTCCAAGCGTGGGTACAGAATTTCTCCATAATGCTTCGTTGATCCATGATGATATTATCGATAAGGATAATTTTAGAAGAGGAACACCAGCATTCCACTTTAGATTTAGAAATTATCACGAAAAATATAATTTGAAAAAGATGATAGCAACAGATTTCGGGAACTCTATAGGTATTATTGGGGGCGATTCAGCTTTTTTTTTAGGTTTAGAAGCTTATTTTCTGAATGATTTTAATAGAGAATTGAATTTAAATGCAATAAAATATTATGAGCAAGCATTTATTGAAATTGCGAATGGTGTTTTAATTGAAACTGATATGGTAAACCAAACAAATCTCACCCTTTCTGATTACATTGAAATGGTTTCGCTAAAAACTGGAGCTTTAATTGAAAAATCGATTTTAATAGGAGCAAATTATGCGAGGGTATCTGAAGACTGTATAAATGATCTTTCCATTTATGGTCTTAATCTGGGTATTGTTTTTCAGATAATTGATGACATTTTAGGCACCTTTGGGGATGAAAAAATAACTGGGAAACCTACAGATGGTGATATCCGAGAAAATAAACTTACGGCTTTAAAATTGACTGCTTTCGATAATTTAGATACCTTAAATAAGATGCGGCTTATTCAATTACTTGAAAATCCACATATGACTAAAAATGATGTTCAAGAAGTTAAAGATTTGTTCTCTAAAGCAGATGTGGTTGATTCATGCAAAAAATTAGCGGATAAATACTATCAAAAAGCAAAATCATCTTTGGATAATTTGAAATCATTTATCAATCAATCAGAAGTAGAATTTTTTGAAAGTCTATTAAATTTTGTAGTAGAAAGAAAATTCTAAAGAGAAAAGAAGAACTAAAATTCATAGAAGAATTATTAAGCTCAAAACTATATAATTACTTTTAATAAAATAATTGAGATATAGTCAGATGTTAGTAGCAATCACCGGAGCGACGGGAGTGGATTTAGCTGTTAAATTTCTAACTACTCTAAAGGAAAAAAAGATTGAGATTGAACTAATCATCTCTAAAATTGCTGAAAAAATAATAGATATTGAAACGAATTATAAAATTTCTGACATACGTAATCTCGCAGATAAATATTATGAAGTGGATAATCTTTTATCTCCTCCAGCAAGCGGTTCTTACAAGATAGAGTGTATGATTGTAATTCCTTGTTCAATGAAAACTTTATCAGCAATATCAAATGGATATGGAAATAATTTAATTTCAAGGGCAGCGGATGTAATGATAAAGGAAAAAAGGAAATTAATATTAGTTGTAAGAGAAACACCATTTAGTGCTATCCATCTTGAGAATATGCTTAAATTAGCAAGACTGGGAGTAATTATTTACCCCCCCATCCCTTCATACTATATTAAACCTAATAGCGTTGAAGAACTCAATGAATACACCGTAGGGAGAATATTAGACCAAGTTGGGATTGAAACTAATATAAAAAGATGGGGAACATTATAAGAAGTTTATTAATCGTTTATTGATATTAAAATTGAGATAATTAAGGGAATTCTAATTGAAAGTACTCCAAGATATATGGATTCTAAATAAATCTGGAATAGTGATGTTTAATAGAGTATTCAATGAATCTGTATCCCCTCAAGCATTTGGAGCAATGATGAGTGCGTTAAGTACTTTTGCCGATCAATTAGCTGATGGGGGATTATCTAATTTTGAATTGAATAATAAAAGATTTACTATAATTAAGAAATATGATCTTATGTTTATTGCTAACTCGTCAAAACAATTTAATCAGAAAAAAATAAATCGTGAATTAGAAAGAGTATCAAAAAAATTCTTAAAACTCTACTTAGATAAAATAAAAGATTATAAAGGTCAGATTGGAGCATTCACAGAGTTTGAAGAAATTATCGAAGATTCGTTGCAAGAAAGTACCATAAAAACTTCAGAAGACCTTCTTTAGTTGTTTCTTACTTTTTAATTTAAAGAAAATAAAGAATAAAAATTGACCTCCTGAACTTTTTAATATAAGTAAATTAATTATATCTTAATAAGAATTATCAAATCTCAAAATAGAAAAGTTAAATGGTGGAAGAATTAAAACCCATTCCTGAAAGTATTGCTCTACAAATATGTGAAGAAATAAGGGAGTATAATCGGGAAAAAAAATTTAGTTTAGCTAAAGTTCAATGCTGGGGATGCATGAAATATTCAAATAAAAAGGATGATATAAAACATAGATGTATTTTTTCTAAGGAAAATAATAGAGGTTGTCATTTAGTCAATAAAGTTTATGATAAAAAATATTGAGAAAGTAAAACTATTGATTTAACCATCTATACAATTCACCCAAGAGAACATATTTATCCCTTTTCCCTTTTAATTTAGCTATTTTATCTATATTCATTAACCATAGACAAGAACGTAATTCATTTTTCAACGTTCTTATTTCTTTCACAGTGTTAGAAATAGAATTTTCTTTTCTATCTTTCCATGAGGATCGGAGAAAGTTATACGCAAAACCTCCTAAATCAGCACCTAATACAATTGATTTAGCAATATCTATTCCAGTTCTTAAACCTCCCGTGGCAATTATAGGTTTTTGAGACACATTTCTAACATAAATTATGCTTATAGGTGTAGGTATTCCCCATTCTCTAAATACATCTGCTGGATCTCGAGTATATCTTTGATTATTAAGATTTTTACGTTTGGATTCAATAGCTGCAAAACTAGTCCCTCCAGCACCTCCAATATCAAATCCATCAAAACCAAGTTCATCAAGATTTAAAGCTACTTCTTGGTTAAAACCGGTTCCTACTTCTTTTGCAATTATTGGAATACTGTAAGTTTCTCGTAGCTTCTGAAAATTCTTACGAAAAAGTCTATATGACGTATCCCCTTTATCTTGAACCAATTCATGTAAAACATTCAAATGAATTGCCATTACATCAGCGAGTATCATTTCTATACATTTGTTGAAATCTTGTATATCAAAATTGATGTCACTGACCTGTCCAATTCCAATATTTCCGATTATAGGAATAGTAGGAGCAACATCCCTGGTAATTTTAAATGAATCTAATAATGTAACGTCTTCGATTCCTGCACGTTGACTTCCTACACTCATTAAAATGTTTTCCTCCTCTGCAGCTTTAGCTAAAATTTCATTAATCTCTTTTGAGATTGGATGACCACCAGTAATCGCTGAAATACAAATGGGTGCAGAAATTTTTTTATTAAAGAACTTTGTTGAAAGATCAACTTCTTCAAGATCTATATCTGGAATTGGATGGTGAATTAATTTCATATCATTAAAATAGTTTTTTGAGTGCTGTACATCATGCTCTAATGGTATTTTAAGGTGTTCTATTTTTCTTTCCTTTATATCTTTAGAGTTATTCTCCTTTGACATGCTTTTCCTCTCTGTTTGTGTCAATTTAATAAAAACCTGTTTTTATTTAATATATATATTTGTACAAGTTATTTTTTTATTTTTTAAAGATAGATATATATAATTTTCTTTCAATCCATTTATTAATTGGACAGGAATATTGAATTTACAAATTTGTTTTATAAAATCAATTTTACCTTTAATACCTCCTGTGACATCTATTTTTTTCTCTAAGTCGGCTAAATCTAAGTTATCTAATTCATCAGCAAATATTTCAGATACCAATTTTACTTTAATTTCTTTAGAATCTTTATCATTGATAAAAATTCCATCGGTTTCAAGTGCGAAAATAACTTTTGAAACGTAATAGTTCTGTAAATTTTCACATAACTCAAAAATGATCTGATCTCCCGAGATTATTGAAAAAGAGCCTTGTTTGTCAAAAATGATATCCCCATATAAAATAGGTAATATATTAAGATCTAAGGCTGTCTCAATGATATCAACTGATTTGAATATAATATTATCAGCATTGTTGATAAAAATACTGGAGGGTTGTATGGAAAAAGAGGGATAATTTTGTTCTAAAAATAGGTTTACTAAATATGTATTAAATTTAATCATTGCTTGATGGGTTTCAGTTAGTCCACAAATTTGATTTGGAATTGATTTATCTAAACCATTCAAAATATTGTATTTTTTTGCTAGAGGGTGCCCAAAAGAGCCACCACCATGAATTAATATTACTTTTTCATTTGCGTTAATAATTTGTTGAATCGTACTTTTAGCAACGTCCTCTCTGATCTGAAAAGGTTTATTTTTATCTGTTAGCAAACTTCCACCTAATTTCAATAGTATGATTTCTTTCTTTCTTTTCAATTTTTCTCCCTCTCATCCTATCATAGTTTTCCA
>JBHLOJ010000031.1:0-2948 GCA_048940605.1 Promethearchaeota archaeon | reverse complement strand
TTTGGTGATTGGAGGAGTTCCATCGTGTTTTTTCCTCCAGTTAGATTTTTCACAAACCAAATTAATCCTCCATAAGTTGAGGCTGTATTATCAATACCTGAAGGTGTGCCATGATATGCTTTCTCTCCTTCATATGCTGCTTCATTAATCTTTTCGTTATTTAAATTAAGAGTAAACGTGTCATTCAAGGCACGAGCAAGGGAAGTGCATTGAGCAGCTGAAGCACCTACACCACTGGCGGCGATTAAATTTCCTGAAAATGTAATTTCAAGCTTTTGATTCTCGATATCTATATTCAAACAATCAATAACATTTTTAACTGCTTGCATAGCGTCGTTATATTTTTTCTTTTTATAACCAGGTGTTGCAGGCCTTTTATCATCAACAACCCAACCATTACCTTTAACTACTTTAACTTCTGCAACTGTATAAGATCCTAATGCTGATGCGATTGCGGGAAGACCATATACTACAAAATGTTTGTGTTTAATCTTAAAATAGGATTTAAATTTCACCAAAAAGTATGGTCTTTCCGTATCCTTTTCCAGTTCCCAAATTTTCCACCAATTTTATTTGTATGATATGATAAAATTTGAAAATATTCAAATCTATTTAAATTTCTTAAGCTATAACTTACTTTGATAATTTTTAATTTTATTTGAAAAATTAGATATAAGAAAGATAATTTATTTAAAATTTTAAAATAAGTGTTCATTTGTTGTATACGAATCACCAGCAGGTTTTACAAGAATAGCTTTTTCGATACCTTCAATGGATAGTAGCATCTCTTGAATATATTCACTATTTTCTGGGCGAGAAAAACAGTGGACATTTGGTCCTGCATCGATTGTAAAAAAGCAATCTATTTTTTCATATTTTCGTATATGCAACACTTTCTTTATTACTTCTAAAGTAAGTGGATTCCAGTAAAATAAAGCAGGTTCTGATGTCATCATTACTGCATGCATATATAAACTGTTTTTCTCCGTGATCATTCCAACTTTTTTAAAATCGTCGTCTAGAATTGCTTTCTTAATTTCTTTAGCTTGTTCATGTGATTTTTTAACTCGGGTTGCATTAAATATACTAGTTTTTGCTAATTCATGACCTAACTCAGAGGTAACCTCCTTTCTTCCTTCATCAATTATCGCAATAACAGCGTTTATAGCAAAATGGTCTGGACTACATATCTGTTCAGCATAAGAAGTTTCATGGGAGGAACCCCTATACCAGTATACAAAACCACCATGAATCGAGCGCGCTGCAGAACCAGAACCTAATCTAGCAAATGTTGATAATTCTTTTTGAGTTAGATCTAAATTCAATGCTTTTGCTGCTGCTATAGTAAGTGCAGCAAACCCTGCTGCTGAAGATGCTAAACCTGCTTGAGTGGGAAAGTCATTGAAACTAACTATTTTAAAATTATAATCAGTTTCACTTATTTTTTTCAGCGGTTTAATAATTTTTAATATTCTTTCTAAATCTCTTCCTTTTAGAAGGTTATTATTTAATATTGCCTCATTTTCGTTTAAATCCTTTGAGAATTCGATTGTGGTATGAGTTTGTAAATGGGTATTTTCTGATAACCCATATTTTGTCATACTTACGCTATCATTTGAAGGTATATTTAATTGAGGAGAAACTTTATTCCAATGCCCCCAGTATTTTATCAAGGCAATATTTGAATGGGCTATAGCAGAAGATTTCATAACTATCAAAATAAAACTAATTTATTATTTCGATTGTTCCCTCTGAACCATCAACAATAAGTTTTTGACCAGTTTTTATGTCATCAATATTAATTTTATCAACACAAGGAATTTCACTGATAATACACCCTACTGCTATAATAGTATCAATTTGTGTATTGACAATCGCCGCAGGTGCCGTTTTATTTTTTTTCATTCTATACATAGTATATGATCCAACTGTTGATCCTTTACCAGTAGGGAAAACTAAAACCTTCCCTGTTATAGTTTGACCTTCAAGTTCATGGCCAACTTCAACCACCTTCCCCGTATCAGGATCAACACCTCCGTAAAAGGAAATCCCATCTTTAGTCACAATAGCTTCTGCTTCAGCAATTCCTTTAAAAATTTTTCTTCCTGTCAATTTCATTCTGTCGCCACCTCAATACATTCTTCAATTGATCCTATTTTCACTTTAAAATTATTCTTTGCACGCCCGTAATAGCACGCTTTTGCTGAATCAACCATGATTCCCTTAAAGCGTCCTTTAATAGGAGCTACCACACAACAAGTATCTGCTGCAAATTTGGCTCCAGCATCCTCAATTATTTTAGAATAACCTGCTTCATCTGCAATTCTTTTTGTAGGTCGAGCTGTTGTGATCCAAAATTCTTTTTTTACTTTTTTTCCTTTCAATAAATGTGCAATTCTTTCAATTTCGTGAATTGAAGCATGAGGACAACCAATGCTTATGAAATCTATTTCAAGGTCATCATCAATAAGTTCTTTTAGTGCTTGTTTTAGTGATTCTTCATGAATATTAATAGTCATACCACTTGGCTGGGGGTATTTATTATACTCTGGAGTAATTCCCTCTATATGAAACAATGCAGTTCCGCCATAAGTAGCAACAGAAGCACAAAATGACTTAAGTTCTTCAACAGTAGCTCTTGAAATTCCCGTTATATATGGTACTTTCTTTCCTAATTCAACCAATCTGTCACCTATTATTTTTCCTAGCCCTCCAAATTCGTGTGTTCCTTTAACTTTGGTATTAACTTCGAAAAGCACTTCTCCATGACGATTTTCATCCAAATGGTATCCATATTTAGGTGTCTTACCTGTAATAGCTGATGCTAAAGCACTCGGACCGCCTTCACGGTTCGTTCGAGCACCTATAACAGAATTAGCATAACATACAGCACTACTTTCAGCCCAAGCAAGGTGTTGACCAAAATGAGGTGTATGTCCGATTAAGTA
>JBHLOJ010000030.1:14287-30043 GCA_048940605.1 Promethearchaeota archaeon | reverse complement strand
ATGCTACGTTTATATGGTGAGTATAATATTCCTTTCTTTACCAGAACTGAGGATGTTGCCAAGAATTTTGCGGCTTTAGTTCAAGAAACAAAGAATAAAGAAAAATTTTCAAGCCAATTCTAATATGGAAAAGAAAAGTTTACAAAAACAATAATTTTTTCTCCGCTTTTTAACCTCTTTTCATTCATAATCTAAATTTTTATAAACTTTGGATTATGCCCTGATCTTAGGCTCCAGATTTATCAAATTCATTTATTAGGATTAGTAAGATAATTAAAAGGTATTCAAAGGAAATTTACTTTTGAGTTTAAATAGATTTAAATATAAGATTGATCATATTGATCATAATGATCATAATGACCATAATTATATCAATAGTGAATGTTTAAAATGAAGGATGAAAAAAAAGAAAAATTTATTAAAGTCATGGTATCCGAAAGGCTATACAAAAAAATAAACAGATATTCACACTTACAACTACAAACTAAGTCTGAATTTATTAGGTCTGCAGTAAGGAAAAGGATTGCTGAAATTAATAGATCTATCTATCCTAATAAAACAGAGTCACAATTTAAAAAGGTAAATAGACGTGACGTTTTAGAAGAACTAAAAAGTTCGCAATCCGCTCACGAAAAAGGAGAATATTTAACGACACCAAGTAAGGAAGAACTTATTCAAAGAGAGAACCTACTTGAAGAAAGGAAGAAGGAATTAGAAAAAGAATTAGATAATATTGAAAAGGTATTGAGAAAACAATAATTAGGCTTTCTTTATAAGCTATTTGTCCTGTTTTAATCTTGAATTTCATAATTCTTATATTTTCAATGAAACTCAAATTTTTCATTGTTATTTTTTGAATGAATAATGTTCAATCAATAACTTCTTCCGATTGTCCAGTACTCATCCGTCCTCCGTGAACATACCACACAAAAGATCTCTTCTTTGTCGGGCATCTCCGTATTCATCACATTCTTCCCAAGTTTTCCGTCTGAAAAATCCAGAAAATCCAAATATCTTGCCGGAATTCCCAAGAATTTCAATTTTTCAACCTCTTTTTCAATCTTTGAAGCACATTCCTCCGAACCACAAAATGGAATCTCAACCATTCCTTTATCTTTTTCTACATATCTCAATGCTTCATTCATGTCTTTAGTTCTGAAGAGAAGTTTTTTGGTATGGTTGGATATTTTCTGCGTTTGATTATTCTCTATTTCGCTGAAAGTGTTCCTTACTTTCTTAATCAACTCTAATTTTATATTTGCTACCTTGATTTTTTTATTTGTATCCCTTCTCACTAAGACGACCTGTTTATTCGCAACATCTTTTGGACCAATCTCAATTCGCAGAGGAACTCCTTTTAACTCCCAATAGTAGTATTTTGAACCGGGGTTTATCTTTCTTTCATCTAGCGACACTCTGAAACCTTCTTTTATAAGGAAACTTTCCAATTTTTTACTTTCTTTGAGTATTTCTTCTTCGGATTCCCTGAAAATTATGGGTACAATTACAATTTGGATGGGAGCGATGTGCGCAGGCAATATCATTCCATTATTATCACCATGAAGTCCGATCACCGAAGCTATAATACGTTCACTAATTCCATAACATGTTTGATAGGCATATTCATTTTTCCCATTGGTATTTTCAAATTTAATATCAAATGTTTTAGAAAATGTTTGACCCAAATTATGAACCGTTCCAATTTGTAAAGCAAGATGACGACCGGGAAATATTACATCATATGCTATTGTATAATCAGCACCAGGAAATTTATCCCACTCAGGTCTCCTATTAATTATATATGATAATCCTAGGGCATCAAAAAATCCGCTGTAAACCGCAATTGCTTCTCTGATCTGGTTTTCACAACCCTTCGCACTAGAATGAACTGTATGTGCTTCTTTAAACGTGGTTACTTCCCTAACTCTGATGAGGGGACGGGTATTTTTACCCTCAAACCGGAAAATATTTACAATTTGGTAGGTTTTTAGCGGTAAATCCTGGTGAGAACGTACCCAAATAGAGAACATTGGGTATATTGCAGTTTCACTGGTAGGTCTAAGAGCCAACTTCACGTCGAGAGGTGTCAATCCTCCGTGTGTGACCCAGTATACTTCATCCTCGAACCCCTTAACATGTTGAGCTTCCTTCATAAACTGAGTTTCGGGCACCAGCAATGGGAATAAATATTCTTCATGGGGGATAGGTGTAGTATCTAATAAATCGCGGATGATTTGCATAACTAACTTCCTTAATTTGAATCCATAGCCACGCCAGACTCCACAACCTTTAAGGTTATATCTATAATCCAGCACGTCCGATTTCAATAAAACAGCATTTAACCAGTCAGTAAAATTTGATTCACGATTCGGTAGTTTTTTCATGGAATTGACTAGCGATTCCTTTGCCTTCCTCCCCATATGGTTTCATTTCCTCGTATTTTTTTCTATTTCGACTTTAAGCAGAAACTGATAAGTAATTTAAATTAGGATTCTATTTGAGGTTTTTTAAGTAATATAAAAATGAAAGTGTTCATTACTCATTACCATAAAATCCTTCAAGGATTCCTAAATTTCAGTATCTTCTTTAATAATTTTGTAGAAACGATTTAACTTCCTTTAAACCAAGATAAGATTACCCTTTAATTACATAAGATACAAATTCATAATTATTAGTGTACCAAGGAAAGTCTGTCGAGTAAAGATCATATGGAAGTGAGGAAGATAGATTCCACCAATATTATATCAATTGGCATCTTTGATAAAAGGAAAAATTTACTAGTAAATATTTAAATAGAGAAAAACTAAATTTAGAGAAGTACTGCTACTGATGCAGCTAGAGTTGCTAAGCGACTTGGAGCAGATGTTTCTATTTTATATTGAAGAGAAAAAGAACATATGCCCATTTTTTATGAAGATTATATCAATTAGTGCATTCACCTTTCTAATAAAACTAACAAATGTGTAAAACTGAAAAACGACACTTAAATAGAATACTATATTAATTTGTTGTAATATATTATTCAATACTTTTATGAAATCAAAATGAAATCAAATCTCAATACATTAACTTTAATAATTTTAGGAGCCCTTTTCGTTTTCTTACCTATACCTACTGCTAATCTTAATTTTAATACTGGAATTAGTGGTGAAAATGTAGAGAAAGAAAAAATACAAATTTCAGCATTATCAGGAAAAATACATATAGACGGTAATTCTGGTTGGCTTGCTTTTAGAAGTGCGGGAAATTGTACGGGGAATGGGACGTATCACGATCCTTACGTAATTGAAAATTTGGAAATAGATGGAGGGGGATCAGGAAGCTGCATCTTGATTGAAAATTCCACCGTGTACTTTAGGATTGAAAAATGTAACCTCTACAACTCGGGAGATTATCCTGCAGCAGGAATTAAACTTAACAACACGAATAATGGACAGGTAACTGATAATGTTTGTTCTCCTAATAATAGCGGAATAAGCTTGTATGCAAGTCATAATAACACGATCTCGGGAAACATCGTAGACCATAACGACTATTGCGGGATACTTTTACATGATGGTGATAATAACACCATTTCGGGAAATAGCATTGATTATAATTCTTTAGCGGGAATAATTTTACATGTAGGGGGTGCTGAAAATAACAATATTACGGGAAACACCTTAGTTTCCAATCAAATTGGGATACAAACATGGTCGTTTGTTAGATATAACAATATTACGAGAAATATCATAAGTAAAAATGCTCTTGGCATAGAATTTAAGGGAGGCCCTTCCGGAAATAATGATGTATATCTTAATTGTTTTACGGATAATGGAGTGCATGCTAATGATGGTGCTTTAAATAATAAATGGGATAATGGAACGATAGGCAACTATTGGGATAATTATACAGGTTCAGATTCAGACAATAATGGAGTCGGAGAGATTCCCTATAATATTGCTGGTCCCGCAGGAAGTCAAGATAATTTTCCATTAATGATTTGCCCAATCTCAACCACTCAAAATGGTGGAAGAATTCCCGGATTTAATTTATTCATGCTGATTGGAATTCTATCAGTTGCCGTAATCCTTATAAGAATGAAGCTAAAGCATATCAAGGAATGTAAGAGAGGAAGATAGATTCCACTACGATTATATCAATTGGTATCTTGAACAAAAAGAAAAATTCACTAGCAAATATCTTAATAGAGAAAAGTAAGATTCCGTAAAGAAAAATAATGATATTTTTAGAGGGATAGGTTTCCTCAGAGATATTACACGCGGCGACCTCTATGGCCGCCCTTCCTGCGGCAGTGGTCATGTGATTTAGGGGTTACTTCTTCAATCCGTCCAACTTGAAGACCAGCTCGAGCGAGAGCACGTATACAAGCTTGAGCACCAGGTCCGGGAGTTTGACTTTTGTTTCCACCGGGTGCTCGAACTTTAATGTGAATTCCTAAAATTCCCTTATCTCTAAGATCGTTGGCGACACGGAAGCCGCATTGCATAGCAGCATAGGGAGATGATTCATCGCGACTGGCTTTAACTACCATTCCAGCAGTACATTTTGCGAAGGTTTCAGCACCACTTAAATCAGTTGCAGTGACGATGGTATTGTTATAGCTGGAAAAAATGTGGACAATTGCCCATTTGGTTTCTTCTTTTCTACTCATTATGCCTCACTTTTTGTATTTGTTTCCCTTGTTTTTGAGAGGGGACTATTAGGGGAAAAATCAATAAGGTCTTCTTCTGCTCTTTTGACGATGTATGAAGGCGCATTTACTTTTTTTCCTGCTACTTGAATATGACCATGAGTTATAAATTGTCGTGCTTGATAGATTGTACTTGCAAATCCTTTTTCATAAACAAGCGTTTGTAATCTTCTTTTTAAGACATCTTCGACTGTCAGGAGAAGTACATCTTCGAATTCTGCTTCTGAACCAATGATTCCTAACCGGTCTAATTTTCTAATTAAATCTTGTTGAACCTCAATTGCTTTTTCTTTTGTTAAGCTTCTTGATTGCCTAGCGATATTACGCCAATTTGCCAATCTTGTTCTGCTTTTCCAGTATTCTCTTTTGTTTCTTAGTCCATATTTACCAATGAATTCCAGTTCTTCTATGATTCTCTCTTTTTGAAAGGGATGTTTCGGTTTTCTAAATTTCTTTTTTAATCTTCTTGGATCTCCCATCGTATCACCATTATTGTTTCTGTTGTTGCGCTTTTTTCCTTCGCATAACTCCAACAACTAGCCCATGACGGCCAGTGCTTTTAGTTTTTTGACCACGTACCTTGAGTCTTAAGTGGTGGCGAACACCTTTATAAGATTTTATTTTCTTCATTCTATCTATATCATTTTTCAATGAGAGGTCTAGCTTATTTCCAATGAGATGAAGGTCTTTACCACTTCGTAAATCTTTAGGTCTATTGACCATCCAAT
Organism: Promethearchaeota archaeon; assembly: GCA_048940605.1. Lineage (GTDB taxonomy): Archaea > Asgardarchaeota > Lokiarchaeia > Sigyniarchaeales > SOKP01 > Loki-b32. Next base: position 24,622 of record JBHLOJ010000030.1, on the reverse strand, counting down.
GTGGGATGCCATTTTCAACTGGTTCTATAATTATCTCTTCAATTCTATTTAAATCTTTCTCGGGAATTGCTCCAATTCTTATAGAAGGATCTATTCCTGCGACTCTAACAATTGCTTGTGCAAATCTTCTCCCAACTCCTTTGATTTGTGTTAATCCATATTCAACTTTTGCATTCCCATCCACTTGAGAACGAAGCTGACGGAAAAAAACCTTTTCACGGAAATTCTTAGGTCGTAATGCATATGAAGAACTCATTCGAATTCAATCTAAAAATATGTTTTATTTATTGATTTAATGTTAGTAAATTTAGAATTTAATATTAAATTTTTGGTTTACTCATAGAATTAACTAAAAGATATGGAAAAATCAATAATTAGGTACTCTCTTATTTTCTTCTAATTTGGAGTTAATGTGTTTTTTACTATTAGTTTTTTTAGAACCAGCAATCCTCTGAAGTAGTGGTAAACCGGGTTTCACCTCTTTAATTGGTTTAGATTCAATTAAATTACTAGATACTAATTCATCATAGAGTTGTTTCCCTTTCTCTGTACGTATAAGCACAGTATTCCAACCAGAAGGAGAACCAATAGAACCAATTGAAATATCTGCCGATTCTGAGGTTAAATCGTAGCACATCTCGCAATCTTCTCGAGCCAAGTGAGAGATCTCTTTAATAGGAATATTTAATTCTTCTCCTTTTTTAGTATATACAAAAAATTTACCTTTATTAATATCCATCTTCTTTGCTTCATTAATGTCCACATCTAATTTTTCACATATCTTCAAAAGTGATTCATATGAAAAAGATTCCATACAGAAAATTCCAATTCGGTATTCATTATTACTCAAAGATGGAAGACCAATATCATAGATCTTGGATTTTAAGAGTGCTTGCATTTGACATGGTACTCCGACTACAGCGATTTTCTTATCCTTCAATTCATTTAGATTGAGTAATTGTAAATTAGGATTGTTTACATATTTAGTCCCTGCTGTTGAGAGGATATCTTCTTTATTTTTAAGTAATACAGGTTCAGGACGCCATAAGGTGTTGCTCATTTTTGCTCCTATCGCAAAATCTATTTTATTTTTATCAAAGAGATAATGTAAGCATGTACTTGAAATACCCCCATCTTGGCATATTTCTGATATTTCTTTTATTTTAGTTCTTGCAGAATAGGCTTCAATAAAATGTCCAACTTTTTGATATTCTTTAATTTCTGAGGCCTTTTCTTGAGTCATATTTAGAACTCTTACTGGTAGATAAGTTCTAGGACAAACGAAATAACATAATCCACAGCGAATACACTTATCTTCATCAATTTTACCAAAACCGTTATAAATATGAAGACAATTTACCGGACAAATTGCAGCACACAACCCGCAACCTGAACAGTTTTTAGATTCAAAAATTACCTTTACAGGTTCATATATGGATTTTATTTTTGAGATATCTCCATCAGTAGCCTCTATTGAAAAATCTTTAAAGATAAACTGTTCAGGATCATCTTCATTTCCTTCAATTTTATCATATAACTCTTCAACATCTACAAGTTTTTCATTTTTAAGTAATTCTAATAAACTCAGTGTTTTATTAAACTCAATAGAGGATTCTTTAGAAAATAATTTTAAATCTTGATAATTTGTTTTAGATTTATTTTTTAGAAAATTAAATAGGGAATATTTTAATTTTTCTTCATCCAACATCCTATTAAGGATAATTTCATATTGGGATTCATCATAAATTCCAGCTTCTAAAATATCTTTTTTAGCGTCAATTAGTGCTCGAATTCTATATGAATCTAAGGCATCTGCTACATTTTTTAAAAATTCCCATGAAAATTTTTCTTCTAAACTCATAATAATTCTCTTAATTTTTAAAAATATACCTTTTCCGAATACCCGTGCTGCGGGTTAGTTTCTTCTCAACTATAGTTTTTTTGAAAAGATCATTCTATTTCGGATTATTTTTTGGTAGAGGAGGGAGGGCATGTATTTTTTTGGAAATATCTTCGACTGAGTTGATAAATTTTTCAACTTCTGCTGCTGAACAAAAGTATTGTTGAACGCGGTCTTCAGATATACCTACATGTTTTAAAAGTTTCTTGAGTGTAATAATATGTCCATAAGTATTCATATTACCATCCCCGAATTCGCATTCTCCTTCCTTTCAAGATATAATCGCCACGCCATCCGCACCATTTAGGAACGCCTCCATTATCAGATGAATTCCTATTCGTCCCGTACATCTCACTCTAATGAGGTGAAAATCTGTAGAGTACGATCTTCTAGTAACTCCTGTTAAATCTGCTACAGAGTAACCTCACTTATCACAGCCAAAAGCTATGATTTTCCTTGGATCATCATTTTTTGGTTTAGACATTATTATTAACCTCTAAATTATTTATTCTTCAATACTCTCAGAAATTTTTTCTATTGTCTCAACTTCACTACAGCCAATACCTTTAATTTCTTGAGTAAATTGTTCATCCCGATAATATTTTAGGTCAATCGCTCTTGCTGGACAAGATGATACACACACACCGCATCCCTTACATTTTAAATCATCAACTTCAGCAATTTCATCTTCATTCACAATTATTGCTTCATAGGCACATAGCTTCTCACATCTATGACAACCCATGCATAAATCTTTATCTACTTCAGCAATAATTAATTCTTGATTATAAGTATCATGAGATAAAAGAGTTGAGGCTTTACTTGCGGCTGCCAATGCTGAAGAAACTGAATAAGGTATGTTTTTTGGACCAGTAGCACACCCTGCAATATAAATCCCAACATCCTTAGTTTCTTGTGGACTTAAACATCCATGAACTTCTGTTAGGAAGCCATCTGGACCTTTACTTAATCCCATTACTTCGATCATTTCTTCAGTTCCTTTTGAAGGTATCATTCCTGTTGATAAAACAACTAAATCAGCATCAATTCTGATAATCTCACTTGTTAGAGATGAATATGCACGGACTTTTAATTTTTTCGTTTTAGCATCTTCAATTATTTCACCTACTTTTCCCCTAATCATTCTTATACCCGATTCTCTTATTTTTCTATAATATTCTTCGTTTCCTTTATCTGTCGTTCTAATATCAATATAAAACATAATTACATCTATATCTGGGTATTCTTGTTTGAGTAATTGAGCATTCTTAAGTGCAACATTACAGCAAACGAAGGAACAATAGGGATTAGCATTTATATCTCTAGAACCTACACATTGAATCATCACAATTGTTTTGGGTGTTTCTCCGTTAGAAACTCTATAGACATGTCCATCTGTGGGGCCTATTGGACTTAACATTCTTTCTAGCTCTATTTGTGTAATGACATCAGGATAGTATCCATAATTATATTCATTTGATTCCCATATTGGATATTCATCCCATCCAGTTGCTATTATTGCTGCTCCTACTTTCACATCAATATATTCTGTTTCTTGTTCAAAATCAATTGCTTCCGCAGGACAAATTCTTTCACAATTTTTGCATTCAATACAGACAGTTTTATCCATAACAGCTAATTTTGGTACAGCCTGTGGAAAGGGGATATAAATTGCGTTTCTTTCACCTATACCTCTATCAAATTCACTTGGTACTTTAACAGGACATTTAGTTGTACATAATCCACATCCTGTACATTTTTTTTCATCCACGTATCGAGCATTTTTCCTAATTTTAACATTATAATCTCCAGGTATTCCACTAAACTCAACAACATCACTATAGGTAAATAGATTAATATTTGGATGTTTTGAGGCATTTACCATTATGGGTGCTAGAACTCATATTCCACAATCATCAGTGGGATATATTCTGTCCAATTGTGCCATCTTTCCGCCAATAGTAGCTTCCTTTTCAACTAAATAGACAGGAATTCCTTGATTGGCTAGATCTAATGCTGCATTCATTCCAGCAATTCCTGCACCTACAACTAAAACTGCTTTTTCTACAGGAATTTCTTTTTTTGGGATAGTTTCTAATTCTTTAGCACGATTTATGCCTGCTTGAACAAGTCTTATTGCTTTTTCTGTAGCACCTTCCCTATCTTTAGCATGGACAAAGGAACAATGTTCTCGAAGGTTGACCATTTGAAAATAATAAGGACTTAAACCAGCTTCTGCTAAAACTGCTCTATAGGTTGGTTCATGTATCTTTGGGGTACACGCTGCAACCACTACACGATTTAGATCCAGGTCGAGTATATCATTTCTAATTATATTTTGACCAGGATCACTACAAGTAAAATCATTTACACGAGCTATAACAACATTATTTTTCGCTGCATGCTTTTCTACATAATCTCTTACAGCATCGCAATCAACAGCAGCTCCGATATTTACCCCTCATCTACATACATAAACTCCGATTCTTAGTTCGTCCTTGGTCTGTTTATCAGACACCTAATTCACCTTCTTGTAATACTTCACCTAATTTTTTTTGATAATTTGAAATAATGCATTATATCTTATTGTTTTATGAAATTATTGAGATAATTTATTTTTTCTCATTAGATTTCATAATTACAATTATAGTTAAAGATTTCATACTAAAACGTGCAATTTGGAAATAATTTACTCAAATAAGATCTTTATAGTTAATTTTTCATAGCTGAAATTCCTTGTTTATGGCATTTTCACAATTAAAATAATACTAAGTATAAAAAAAAAGATTTGAATTATTTAATCTTAGAAATTTGGGTTTTTTCGTTATTTTTATTAATCCCACAGCACCAAAAGTAAGTAGAATAAATATGATGTTATAACCAGGAATCTGTTGTTTTGATTTCTTTACAATAGTTATATCAGTAGTTTCTATATAATCTAAATTATAATCTGAAAATTGGACGAGAACAAAATCATTATAATCTAAAACTACTCGATGTGGAGTTTTGTCAATTTGTATTAATAAGGAAGTAGTACCATTAATCCATTCATTATCAGAGTATATTAAACTTGAATTAGAGTCGTAAATATTAACAGGTATTTGTTGTGAGTAATCATACTGATTTAATTGTTTATTAACATCTTCAATAGTAATATTGATTTTCTTACTATTTTCATCATATATTATAGAAGTAAAGTTGTATTTAGGGAGGTAAGGATTGTCAAACCAGGGAAAAAAGAACCAATCAAGAGAGCTCTCTACAACAGTTTCAATGGCATTTTGAAATCCTGTTAAATCTCCTATTTCAAAATAATTATCTTGGAAAAAATATGTAAGTCCCTCAATAAAATTAGTATGATTAATAGTTTGTCGTAGCTTTTCAAGAATTGTATTTGTTTTAGTATAACCTAAGTACCAATAATCGGTCTCGCTTATAAAACATTCAGGAATAGACTGATTAATCTTATTTGGTAATCCGTAATCTAGTGAGTAATGTCTGACATCGTATAACCCCCAATAATATGGATCAAAATAGCCCCATTCGGGGTGAACAAGATTTATATACCAATCGGAAAGCCAACATACAATACCTTCATCTAAGAAGCCCCAATCAACTTCATCAATTCCAACCAGATTGTAAAACCATTGGTGGGCCGTTTCATGTGCAATAACCGATTCAAGATACCCATAAGGATATGTTGCTGTATCTGCTGCTGTGGAGACATATACTTGTAATGGATATTCCATTCCTCCATAGTTAGTATATTCCTGAACAACATTGAAAGTAGAGTAGGGATAAATCCCTAATGTATCATAATATAAAGAACCAGCATTTACTGCATATGTTAAAGCATTTCCCACCCACAACCAATCTGAATGGTTAAGAAAATAAGTGGAAACAGTAATGTTCGCATCAGGAATGAAGAATGACTCTACTTCAAAATAACGAGATGCTGAAAAGGTCACCTCTCTTACTGGAAGTTGTGGATTGTAGTGATAAATGGTTCTTCCACCAGTAGTCATGTTTTCTAGTAACTCTCCTGTCGCAGCAACAACCATATCTTCAGGTACATTGATAATGAAATCATAATATGCCATGTCGTAATAGAATGGATCCCCAGTAAGAAGATAAGGATCTATATTCCATCCATCAAATTCATCATATACACATGGTAATGGATAGCATGCAGCAAACTTAAAAATACGTGATTTATTATGATCCCAACCATAATCACCTGCTCTATCTAATTTTTCACTATTTCCATCAGGAAGAGTTGTATTAAACGAAATTATAAATGAAATACGATTCTCAGGCTCTAAATCGCTGGTTAAATTTACCCACATTAATTGAGAACTATTTAAGAAATCGAAAGCTAATTCTTTTTTAGGATCCTCCAATGTAGTAATGTTTAAAATTTCAATATATCCAGGTCTCTCGTCAAATCGCATTCCAGAAGCAAAAATATGGAAAGGTATTTGACTAAAATTTATAGGATCATTATTATAAAAATCTACGGTCAAATTTCCTGCTACCGTTGAAGTATCTTCATCTAGAAAAACTGAAAGATTGTAAGATGAGAATTCAACACCAGAGAAATTACCTTGTGAATATTGTTCATAATCAGAACTTAAAGGGTAAGTAATCAAATTGTTTTCTTTATGGAAACTGATAGTTTTAATGCCATTAATTGAGAATAAAGCTCCCGATATGGTTGTAGCACTTAAAATTCCAATAAATATGTAAACTAAGATTTTTTGTGAGAATTTCATACATCATTCAGTATGTTTTCTTATATAATTTTTATGTATAATAAATGGAAGAAATGCAATATTTACATTCTATGATAGAATAATTGAAAAATAATTCAAAATTAATAATTTATATGGCACAACAAGAAGAATCTAAGAGAGAAGAATTCGCTAAGGAATTTATGGCAGAAGAAGGTTTGAAGGGTAAAGCCAGAAGAATAAAAATTATGAAGATAATTGAGACAGTTGGTTATGATAAGAGAAAGATTAAGACAGCTTTAGCTCGTTCTACCATCACTGAAAGAATTCACCACAATTAAATATAATAAGGTTTTAATATGCTTGATATTGAGTTATTTCGAACAAATCTTGAACAAATAATCGAATCAGAAAAAAAAAGATTTAAGGATCCCTCAAATGCAGAAAAAGTTTTAGAGTATGATATGAAGTGGCGAGAGGTCCTTCGAAAACTGCAGGATTTAAGGAAACAACGAAATGATATTTCTTCTCAAATTGGGGAATTGAGGAAAAAAGGAGAAAATCAAAAAGCTGAGGAAGCTATTAAAAAATCTAAAGAAATAAAGACAGAAATTGATGAATTAGAAAAACAAAGAATTGATTTTTTTGACCAAAGAGAAAAATATCGTTATGTCGTAGGAAATATATTACATAATTCAGTACCAATTGGTGAAACTGAAGAGGAGAATGAAATTGTGAGAGTTGTTGGTGAAATTCCAAAATTCGGGTTTACACCACTGTCGCATGTTGATTTAATCTCTATAATTGATGGTGCGGATACAAAAAAGGCATCAGAAATAGCAGGATCAAGATTTTACTACCTTAAAGGAGATCTTGTTTATATGAATTTAGCATTATTACAATTTGCATTAGACAAAATTACTAGCAAGAATTTTATTCCAATGTGGACCCCTTTTTTTACTAAATACGAAATAATGAAAGCGGCAGCAGAATTAGCAGCTTTCGAAGATTCGCTTTATAAAATTGAGGAAGATGATCTATATATGATTGCTACTTCTGAACAGACCTTAGCGGCTTATCATTATGATGAAATAATCGATCCTGAAAAGTTACCATTGAAATATGCGGGAATTTCTTCCTGTTTTCGAAGAGAAGCGGGATCTCATGGTAAAGATACGCTAGGAATATTTAGAGTGCATCGCTTTGAAAAAGTAGAACAATTTATTTTCAGCAAACCTGAAGAATCATGGCAGTATCACGAAGAATTATTATCAAATTCTGAAGAGATTTATAAGGATTTAGAACTTCCTTATAGGATTGTTAGCGTTGTCTCTGGAGAATTAAATGATAATGCTGCCAAGAAATATGACTTAGAAGTGTGGTTCCCCGCTTCAGAAACATACAGAGAATTGGTATCATGTACTAATTGTCTAGATTATCAAGCAAGGAAATTAAAAATCAGAATGGGTTTAGTGGGGAGTGATCAACCAAAAGAAATTGTCCATACTTTAAACTCAACTGCGATTGCTACTTCACGCACAATTTGTTGTATTTTAGAAAACTATCAACAAGAAGACCATTCAATAGTAATTCCCAAAGTGCTTCAAAAATATATGAATGGCAGAAAGATTATTAAACCAATAAAATAGATATAATTAGAGTATAAAATGATTGAAAAAAATTTAGAGGATTTTGAAGAATTTTATACTGAAAAAATCAATACTATTTTTTCTAAAATAAAAAGGGTTCTAAAGAAGTTAATTTTGGAAATTAGAGATAATCTAATCGAAATTAAAGTCTGTTTGGATCATTTCTTAGATGTTGGAGAAGGTAAAATTGATAAGAAGGCTCAAAAATCACTTAATTTTTTCTCAGATCGAATTAGAAAAGAAATAGATGAGATTGAGGTTCCTGAAGAAGAAATAACCTATGATAACACATTAGATTTACTAAATTCGATTAAAAAGTTATTTACAAGCATTAATGAAATTGCGAGAAAATCGTTACCAAAATTTCAGAAAGAGGTTCAACCTCAAATTAAAGAATTAAACTATATAACTCGCAAATTAGGCAAAAATCAAGCTAGTGTAGACGACTTTATGAGAAAGAAATATAATGAAGTAAAAGAGGCTGAATATCTATTAAAAAAATTGCCTAAATTATTTACTTTAAAAGAGAATATTGAACATGCTAAAGTAGATTTAGATCAATTTGAAATTGAATTAGAAGAAAGAAAAAAGAAACAAAATGATCTAAATATACAACTTGTTGAGCTTGAAAAAAATAGTTTATTTAAGGATTTAGAAGTTGAAAAAGATAAATTATTTAAACTTCAAATGAAAATAAATGATGAAATCGGCTTTAAAAAGGCACTGAAGAAATTTAAATTTGAATTAGAGAAGGGAACTCTTCATGTTCCCAATATCGATTTAAATTATTTAAGAGATTTTGTTAAAAATCCAATAAGAATACTCGCTTCAGAAAGAAAAGATTTGCCCAAATTTACTAGTTTGATGGTGCAAGTAAGACATGTATTGGAAGAAAATAAGTTAAATCTTAAATCTGATACTAAACAAAAAACTATTGATCATATCAATGCAATCTTTGATGAGAAAATACTTCAAACTAATATTGAGAATTATTTACAGCTTAAAGAACAAATAAAATCAGTAGAAGAAAAAATCCAAAAAGCAGGTTTAGCTGAAAAATTAGTCACTTTGAAAAATGAGATTTCAAATAATACAATTAAATTAGAACATGCTAAAAATGATTACGACCGAAAAAACAAAGATTATACAAGGTACCTAAATTCTTTAAAAATTGAAAGGGAAGAATTCCAATCGCTTGTAAAGGATATAATGGGAGAAGAAATAAAATTAAATATTGTATTTACTTTTTAATATGTTATTTTTTTCCTACAATATCGAAAGTGCGATTATTATTAGCATTTCTTTTTGTCAGAGAGAATTTCAGGTTTTTTTTTAAGAATTTAAAAACCTCAGTATTTTTCAAATTCAAAATTTTTAAATATTCATAAGCTAAGACTAAATCTTGTTTGATGTCAATATCAAAACCAGCTCTAAAAGAATCATATATAATCAGTTTTTCTATTCCTTTATTATTAGCATTGTTCAATAATACAACTAAGGAAGGAGTATTTGGATCTGAAAAAAAAGAGGGTATAATATCAGGTGGATTTCTACCTAATATTGAAACTCCAGCAGAATGAATAGCAGGGCAAACTACTAATTGGTTTTCTTTTACAAGAGTATTAATTTCATAAAAATTTTTTGAATTTATTAAAACTAGATCTAAGAATGCAATGGTTGTTTGGCCAGCATTAAATTTTTTAACTGCCAATTCATTGAATTCGTTAATCACCTCATCAAAAGATTTTGGTGCATTCTTTATATCTTCTTTAATACCAATTAAACCAAAATCTTCTGCGAGTTCTAAAATTTCTGGAGCACTACAATATACGATTTTATGTTCGAAACATCTTACTTCAGTTAAAGTTTTTGCAAGGTCTTTAAACATTGCAATGGTAAATTCTTTTAGTTTTTCCACCGAAAAACAATCCCTTAGACGTGATTTCGTCCTTGATAGCGGAGCAACAGGAATCAATAGCGCACTCATAATCTTCGGATAATTTAACACACAGAAAATAAAAAATGAAATTCTTAAAGACAAAAATAAACTCTAATA
>JBHLOJ010000030.1:0-14187 GCA_048940605.1 Promethearchaeota archaeon | reverse complement strand
GCACTCATAATCTTCGGATAATTTAACACACAGAAAATAAAAAATGAAATTCTTAAAGACAAAAATAAACTCTAATATTTAAGATTATTTAGTACCTATTTTAAATTATTCAAAATTTGGACAGATAAACTCTCAAAGGCTTTGTCAACGTTCTCATTTAATTTTGCAGAGGTTTCAACATATTGTACTCCTAACTTTTTAAGTTTTTTATCTATCTCTTCTTGATCAATTTTTCTTTCTAAATCCAATTTATTACCTACCAATATATATGGAACATCACCACTTAACTCTTTTAACTTGGATATCCAAAAATCAATACTTTCAAAAGATTTATTTTGATTTAAACTAAAAACCACCATAGCACCCACTGCCTGTATGAAGTAATATTCGTTGCTAAAAAGCTTGTCCTGTTGACCTCCAATGTCCCAAAAATAGAGTTTAAATCCTTTTTCCTTAATATCTTTCTTCAGATTTATATTCTTAATTTCAAGCTTATCAATAATAATGTTTAAATCTATTTCTTTAATCAAAAAATTAGCTCCAACAGTTTGGATATATTCTTCACTAAATAAGTCATCTACATACCGTGCTAAAAGGCTTGTTTTTCCTACTCCCGCTTCCCCACACAGAATCACCTTACCTCGATATGACAAACAATATTACCCCCTAATATTTTTCGTTAATACTAATAGAATTTTATCCTAATTCTTGGCTTATATTAATTATTTTACTTAAGTAAAATATATAGTTTTTTACAAAATTTTAATTAGCTTTTTATAATATTATTTACCTTACATATTGTTGTTTTTTGGGAGTTAATTGGATTAGTTTACACTGGCTTGTAATAAAGTATTTGAAAAGATGTTCATATCCTATAATTTGTTTTGGAGTACCATTCTCTAACCATAATCCAGAGGTATATTCTGGTGCTTCTTTTACCTGATCAAGCGTAGTAAGCAGAAACTGGTTATCTGCAATCAATAGTCCGAAAGGTAATACACTATCTCCTTCAATTGAATGGATAACAATTGATATTTTTAGTAATTTTTTTATTTCCTCTTTTAAACTCTCGTTATATTTCAATGCGATAACTATCTGAATATCAGAAGAAAACTTTTTATTCCATAATTCCCGTAAAATCCATTCAAATCCTCCTAATTCATTCATGAGTAAATCAGGAGTAAGAATAAAAAAGATTCTCTCTTTAGCATTGTTGACTAGTTCTTTTATCTTTTTTCTAATTTTTGATCTTGAACTTATCGCCCAAACGCGAGGTTCAGTTTCTTCTTTTGAAATCTCAAGTTCAGCAATTAATTTTTCAAGTACTAAAGTATCCTCAATTTTTTGTTTATATTCATCTCTTATTACTTTGAATATCCTTTCTATCGGAATAACTTGATAATTAGCTCCTCTCTTAATAGGTTCCTTTTGAATGAAGCCCTTCTCTATTAATCTGTTTAAAGAATCATAAACCCTTGCTCTATCCACACCTGAATGTTTGGCAATATCAGCAGGACTTAATATCTTATACTTACATAAAGTCAGTAATACTTTTGAATCATTTTTAGTAAAATTCAGCGTTTGAAGTGCTTCCTCAATTTCAGATTCGTCTAGTTCATTCATATTTGGTACAAATTGCCTTGAAATCTATATTGAAAACATTATTATTTTTTAACTATAATGAAATAGTCAAACATCTTATATTTTAATTTTATTTTTTACAAAAAATTTGGATAAAAAAGAGTAGGAGAAAATTATTGAGGTTAAGAGATTAATTCATTTAATTTTAATCTTTAAAACATTTGAATCTAAGAAATTTAAAAAGTATTATTTTCATGGTTCAATTAAATTCAACTTAGATTTTTTGAAACTCTGGGTATGATAAAAATTTTACAAGGGTTAATAATGGGTTAACTATATTTCGTTAAGATTTATTGAAATATTAATAAAAGTGAAAAATTGAAAAATTAAGAGATAAAGCATTTATTTCCGACAAAACTAAAAAATAATTTCTATTAGAAATTAATATCATATTAATAAAACGATCTAATTTTCGAACATAACGATTCGAAAATTTTCTATGAAGAGATTATCGATTCGAATCATAACATTTATATAATAGAAATGTGTAGTTATAATTAATTAACATCTAAATAATAATCCTATAAAAATAAAGTGGAGGAATAAAAATGGCTAAAAAGAAAGCTCCGCCTAAAAAAGCTGAAAGTTACATTGCTAAAGCTCCCATTAGAAGACTGATGAAGAAGGAGGGAGCAGATTTAGTGGCAGCTGAAGCTCTGGATAAGCTCATTGGCTTCCTTGAGAGTAGTGCAGCTACAATAAGCTAAAAATTCTTTAGCTATAGCTATAGCAACCAAGGAAGCTATTAAGGTTTGCAAAGCGGATAAGCGTAAGAGAGTTACAGCTGCAGACATTCGCGCTGCGACAAGATAAATTTCTCAGATTAAATTTTTAAACTTTTTTTTTCTCTTTAATTTATATTGATAATTTATCCTAGTGTAATATTATCTTTTAATTTTTGGAGGAAGGAAAAATTCATATTTTTTTCGAAATAATTTTGTTATTATAAATCTATCCAACCTTCTAAGATATTGGAACAAGACCCAAATAATTCGATCATATTTGTAGTATTTAATAACTTCATTTAATTTTATAGGTTCAAGATTTAACTCGAAAACCTCTTGAGATAAATATTTATTTGTTAGTTTAATCAATGCGGGAATGATATCCGATTTTTGTTCTTTCGAGAAGTTAGCAACGAGATCAATTATGGTAGTACGAAAATCATAATATCTATTTACGACATTATTCATGATTTTTTGTATAAAATTAATATTTAATATCCATTTTAAGAATGTAGGGACCGTTTTTAATAAAAGTTTCAGATCCATCGCTTCTTTTTCGTTTATTCGAAAAAATGGGGGTATTGTATCGATGAAGATCAAATTTGAATGCAAATCTATCTTAGGATTGTTCTTATCAAAATCTTCAATAGCAAAATTTGAGATTTGTGCATCAAGGCCTACTTTAATACTCTCATGAGAATAATTATACATCCATACTTTTCTCATTTCTTTCAATATTAACAAAACAAGATTCAAAATACTCTTATTGTCTAAATAATGAATAGCATTATTACCGATTGAGATTGCAGGAAGTTTGGGTTGAATATAAAAAAACTTTATTCTTTTTGATCTATCTATAAACCAAACAATTTTATAGGGTGGGATTTTAATGCCAATTTCTTCGGTTAGGATCTTGTAATATACTTTAAAAGCTTGAATATGTCTTATTACTTGAGTTTCATCTTCGAAAATTGAGAGTCTTTTGTACGCATTGTTATTTACGTCATTTATTATTTCAAAAACAATACTCATTTCGCCATACCCTAAAATATTGATAAAAACTTTATCTTTTTTCAAAGTATTCGAATATAATGAATCCTCAAATCTTTTTAACAAAGTATCAGTATTCATTTAATACAAATTTTAAAAAAGGCGTGTGATTAATACTAATTTCATTTAAATCCTTTAAAATAGAATTATCAAGGTATTAATTTTAGAAATGTTCAAAGAACTCTTTATTCAAGTAATGATGAATATTTTCTTCTAATTTCTTTTTAACTGCCTCTAAACCCTCAGGTAAAACGCGAGTTTTTCCAACAATATCAATAAAACCAAGCTCAGACCCATATCTAGGAATCAAATGAAAATGTAGATGTTCAATACTACCACCTGCATTTCTTCCTTGGTTAATACCGATATTATACCCTTTGGGACTATAGAGATCATTTAATAGTAGTTGAATTCCTTGTATTGCCCGGGTAATATGCAGTAATTCCTCTTTTGTTAAATCAAGAAATTTTGTAATGTGTCTTTGGGTTACAATCATTAGATGTGCTGGATTGTATGGATACAAATTTAAAATAATAAAACATAAATCATCTTCGTATACCTTTAAAGATACAACTCGCTCATCATTATCCCTTACAGCACATAAAATGCAATCTACCTCTGGTCTTGCTTTCCCTTGGACATAATCTAGCTTTCCTAAAGCTTGTAACCAATCTCTAAAAATCGGATAACACCAAAATTTTAATTATAAATTATGAATAAAGTGAAAAATCAGATCCACTTGAAAAATCTTTAGATTTCATTAAATCCTCTGGTTTTATTGTACCAAAACAATGTTCACCCAAGATAATATTACTATAAACTGAACCATCAAAGACTCGCCGAATTGATTTAAAAAATTTATTTTTGGAAATTGTACCATTATCTTTAAGAAATATTTGGTCACTAATCTCATATCTATTGTTTTGTATATCAATTCGATAGAATAAATCCTTGATAAGAAAAAATTTTCTAAGATCCCAATAGAATTGCATTTTCCTATCCTCTTTTAATGAATTTAAAGCGTCAACATGATGACTTGAAATTTGAGTTGGAAGGGAAATAACTATTAAGTTTTTATTTTTTGGTTTAATTACAAACATAATTCTACCAATTGGGCGTTTCATTGGATCACTTCCAGGAGGAAAAATAAATTGGAATCCAAAATCAAGTTTTGGATTAGATACTTTTTCTCTGAGTAATCCCTCATCTAACAAATAGTCTTGGATTAAATTCTTTGTATTGTTTTCTATATTAGACATTTTTATTCGGTAAGGTTAAGAATGAAATAACTAATATAATTTTTTATGATGATCAACTCATTACCCCTTAATCTGATGTCTCAAAGTGGGTTTGGTGAATTTGAGATATAATTGAAGAATTTAGTGGTTTTACCGAATTAGACTAGTTTTTATCCAATTTCTTTAATATTTTCCTTTCGGGCGTACTTGGGGCTCGATCCCAGCAGATTTTAATACTTTAATGTTGCTTTCTAATTCCTCGAGAGGTGTGCAATAGGTAACTTGAAGGGTATCAACATCAATATACATTTTACCAACAATACCTAAACCCATTAATTGATTATTTTTATCAACAAATGTATGATCTATATTCATTTTAATAGCTTTTTTCCCATTTTCAAGCTCAACTAAGGAAGGTTGACAAGCAGTATACCCTGGTCCCCGATTTTGAATTAAATAATTCATTAAGGCAAAATCTAACTCATCATCTATTTCTCCCTGTTTTTGAAGGATTTTTATTACAATTGGATCTTGCATATTTATTACCATATATCTTTTTAGATAACAATGAGTAAAACTAATTTTTATTTTTTTGGTTAATCTAAGTGTTTAAAAAAAAAATTAAAAATGTCTCTTCTGCCTTGAAAATCGGTAATTGTATGTCTAACCTTATTATCTGGCAGATTTGAGCACTAATATTTAATCTATTTCTTTCGTTGCTTCACAAACAACCTCGTCAACGCTATGGAGCGCACAATTCATCGATGCCAAGACTTCAGTGATTTCTTCGAGTGAGAGATTAATTCCTGTAATATTTATATGTAGGGACGCAGTTTTTTGATCTAACTCATCAACTTTAATCCTAACTCCTTGTACTCCATTTATATCCATTAAAGTTCGAGCTAATAAGTCCAATCCTGGTTGATGAGGTTTTAATATGTCCAAATAGTACTGTACTTTCATATTATTAGTTTAAACCTACAAATATTATTGAATAATAATAGCTTTAGTAGTTATTTTATATTCTTTTTGGTTATTTATAAAAGTTTCTCAATAGCTTCTATTAATTTCGAGGGTATTTCGTTAAGATCAATAATTTTGTCAGCCTTATTAATGAATTCTCCTCCAAAAAAATCAGGATTTTTAGTATTAAGAGCAATAGAATACGCACCAACATTAATAGCTGCTTCTATGTCTCGACTTGAATCTCCAATAACTAATACTTCGCTAGGATTAATATTCAATTCATCACATATGTATGTTAAATGTTCTGGATGAGGTTTTAGATTATTTATATTATCTCGTCCCACAATGATTTCAAAAAAGTGTATTAAATTAACTGTTTTAAGAGAAATTTCGGCATTTTTTCTGGTGTTAAAGGTAAAAATTGCCTGTTTTATTTTGTTTGCCTTTGCATATTCTAAAACTTGATCGATTCCTTTTACCATTATAGCTTTTTGAGCTGCTTTATGTTCTACCTTAGTTATCACACTGTTAACTTTATTTACAATTTTTTGTACTTTTTTATCAGAATATCCTTGCGTATTGAAATAATCTCTTGATTTAGCTACATTATCCAGAATAGAAAACTCTACAGAAAGTAACGAATTAGGAACGCTATTTTTTTTTAAAATTTTGATAGCTTCATGACGGGCTCTCCTAAAATCAATGTTAAAATAAATAAGAGTGCCATCTAGATCCCATATTATTGCTTTAATACTTTTTCTCTTTTGCATTTAGTATACCAAATCAGTGTAAATTGGACCTTTTTGACTTAATTCAGATTTTTTTAGTTTTATTTTGTTTATAGTAAATTCCCCAAATTCCGTATTTCTGTTCTCATTGATTATTTTTCTAAATGTATCAAAAGTTTTGTAATTAATTCTTTCTCTCCTAAGTCTTCCAATTGTTAAGTGTGGTTTGAATTGCTGTCGTTTATCATAATCAATATCTAATCTTTCAAAGAGTAAGTTTTCAACCGAATCTTTAACTTCTTGCAATAAAGAAATATCCCCAATGAGCTTTATCCATAAAACAGAAAATTTATTAAATTGGCCAACACCTTTAAGATAATATTTGAATAATTTGCCCTGAAAGATTTTTTCGTTAATGTCATCATTTAAAATTGCAAAAATCTTAGGTGCTAATGTCTCAGGAATATTACCTAAGAATTTAACGGTCATATGTAAATTATTTGGCTCTACTAATTTAAGTTTCGGTTGATTTTGCTTTAATCGAGAAGAAAAAGAAACAATATTCTTAAGTGTATTTTCATCTTTTAATTCAAGAGCGATAAAAGATCTAATCATTTTTTTCCCAGTAATTAAAAATCCTCCATTGTTTATCTTTTAATTGTTTTTTATGCTCAGGAATAATATTGACTCTAATCAAATCTTCGATTGAACTTGATTTTATGATTTTTATTATATCTTTTAGAAAAATAATGTTCATTTTTCCTCGAGTATTTGCATCAGCTGAAGCATTATGGGGGAGAAGAATTATTCTAATGTCTGGTTGAGCCTTTTTTATCTTTTTGAATCGCTCTAAAGTTGTCTTATCAATTGGTTCTATAGGAAAAACGTCGAGAGCTAAATTAATCTTAATCTCTTTTTTTTCTAGCATTTCTAATAAAGACTTCATATCCAAAACGCCCCCTCGGGCAGTGTTTACGAGTATCGCATTTCTCTTCATTAAAAGTAATAAAGGACGACTAATTAAATTCTCTGTATATTCATTAAAAGGTATATGTAAGCTAATAATATCAGATTCTCTAAAAAGTTCTTCAATTTTCTCTTTAAATTCAATCAAGGGATATTTTTCTTCAAAAGATTTCATTTGTTTAGTATCATGATAAAGGATCTTAACACCCCAACCATATAATTTCTTCACTAATTCCTTTCCAATCTCACCCAATCCTACTATACCAAGTATTTTATTTGTAATTTCTGATGAAAGAGATTTGTCTAAATCCCATTTATCAGTTTCAGTCCATTGATTATTCCATACATAAAAATGAAGATCAACCAGATTCCTTAAAGTTGCCATAATCAAAGCAATAGTATAATCTGCCACTGTTTCATGTAATACGCCTGGGGTATGGGTTATTAATATATTATCTTTCTGTGTTCTTTGTATATGATTAAATCCTACTGTTGATGTACATATAGCAAAAATCTTCGAATTCTTCAGCATATCTGAAGTGATATTATGACTCAAGTGGCATCCAAGAATGTCAGGGTTGAATTTCTTAACATCTCTTTGAATTTCTTCTTCTGATGGAAATCTTCCATTGAAAACCTTTAATTCTGAAATTTTCTCCAATTCTTGCCATAAATTTTTAATGTCATTACGTAACTCTTTTGATAACTTTTCATTTGATCCAATTTCTTCCTCTGAAAAAACATTTGATGTAAGATATACCATAGGTTTATGAGTCATATTCATGCTAAGTAATTTCAATTATTTGAATTGTAGAGGGGATGAATTCTATTTTTAATAATTTTCGTATTATCAATATTTATTAAAACTAAATCTAATTTATATTTAGAATAAAATAGTAGTGGTAGAATATGTCATTTATTAGATGTCAGGAATGTAAAAAAGATATTATTGGAGGTGCAAAAATTCAGCATTTTGATATAAACGAGCCAACTACTATTCACGTTTTTTGCTCTGAGGCTTGTAAAAAAAAGTGGATTTCTACTCAAGAAAGAAGTAAGAAATAACGGAGTTATTTTACCTTTTAATTTTATCTGGCAAGTAAAAGTCATACGTTTTTTTCAGGAGTTTAGTTTTGATAAATCTATCAAGTCGTCTCGCATTTTGAAAAATTACCCATATCATTTTATCATTTTTATAATACTTATAAACTTCTTCAAAAGTTATTGGCTCTATTTCAAAATCCATAGCTTCTTCCCTATAAAACTGATTAATTCTTCTTATTAAACGAGGGATTATAGTAGGTTTTTGTTCCTTGAAAAAATTGGCTATTAAATCTATTGCTACTAATCTCCAATCGTAATAACGATCTACCACTTCTTCTAAAAATAATGCTTTAATTAAAAATCTCAAGAAAGACGGGGCACTTTTTAAGAACAATTCTGCTTCCATTGCTTCAATATTATTTATTCGAAATAAGGGAGTACTCGTATCTAAATATAATAATTTTGATGTATCACTAATTTTTGGTTCATGGTGATCATAATCAACCACTACAAAATTTGAAATTTGTCCATCCAAACCGACATCTAATGTTTTGTTCTCTTTATTAAGAATCCAGACTTTTTTCATTTCTCTCATTGCGAGAAGAACTAATGTTTCAATTTTCTCATCAGATACTTGGTGAATAACTTTATTACCAACAGCTTCAGGATCAATCTTCTGTTGAATACAATAGAATTTAATTTCATCCTTTTCATTTTTAAACCAAATCGCATCATGTTGAGGGATGCTTAGTCCAATTTCCTCAGTTAGAATTCTGCAATACTCTTTATACGCCCAGATATGCCTTTTAACTTGTTTCTCATTGTCAAAAATAGGAATCCTCTTGTATGCTAAATGGGCTGGATCATTAAGGATTTCGAAAACTAAGCTGATCTCACCGAATCCAAGAATTTTAATTGGAATTTTTCCTTTTTCTGGATGTAAAGTATCAAGTGTTTTTTCAAATTTTTTGAGTAATTCAATATCAATTTTCATTGATAATCAGATTTTCTAATATTTCTCTCTTAAACTTTAGATAAACATTGTTTTTATTTATTTATAAATGTTTAAAACACCAAATTAAGTTTTAAAGTTATAAGATTCATTTCGGGAAAGGATTATTTTTACCATATCTTCTCTTCCGGTTTTTTTCAATCGTCGTAAATAACTTTTGAGTTGTCCTCTAGTATGAAATGGACCACCTTCTTGTAAAACTGTTTCTATAGGATCTTTATTATTCGGATCACCTTTCAACATTTCTAAATGCCATTCATTAAGATATTTTAGACCTCTAGTAACAATTTCAGGTTTTTGATCTGCAATATTATTCAACATATGGAAATCATTATCAAAATCAAAGAGCATAATCTCTGGGAAATTCTTTAATCCTGTATGATAAGTCTTAATAAGAGTCCAATTTTCAAATCGTACTGTACGTTGACAACTCCAAGCATTCTGACTAATTGTAAGGTATTTCCTCCCTAGATGATCCTTATTTTCTAATTCAGCTAAAATACTCTTTCCATCCCAGAAATTAGGAATACTTAATCCGAGTTTATCTATAACCGTAGCTGCTATATCTGTTTGGTAAATTAATGACTCATATTTTTTTCTCCAGTCCTGGTCTGGCCACTTTATTATCAATGGAACACGATTAATAATATGGCAACCTGTAAGATGATCTCCATAGACATTTAATTCCCCTTGACTTTCTCCATGATCAGCACTTATTATAATTATAGTTTCATCATAGATTCCTTGTTCCTTCAGTATTTCTGTTATCCTACCGATATATTCATCGGCATAATTTATACCGACATCATACCCATCAATCCACTGTTTGAAATCATTTAAATCTCTAATTTCTACGATATTTTTTATCCTGGGAAACAATTGAATAAAAGACTCATCTGTGAAACCTGAAGGTTCGCACGCAGAATGTGGTCCATAACTTTTTCTGTGGTTATCTATGATTTTTTGTGTCATCCAGGAAGGTATCGAATCATTTTCAAATGGATTTCCAAATTCAAGAGGTGTACGGTATGGAGTGTGAGGATCCCAAAAATTCACATGGAGAAACCAATCATCCCTTTGTTCATTATCTTTTAACCATTTCTCTACAAATGGATAAATTTGATCAGCTCTTTCCATACCTCTATATCCAGGATTATACATTTCCTTCCATCCAGAATAAAACCAAAAAGCAGAGTGTCTTTCTGCGTAAGGAGAAATAGAAACAGGATATAGTTTTGCCCTTCTAAGCATACTCACCCAATTATAACGTAAAAATGGATCCTGAAATCCTCGAGTTTTTCCAGTTAACCTTAGATCTGCAGTAGTTCCGCCATGGCCTACTATTCCTGAATGAATACCAAACCTTCCTGTGAATAATGAAGCTCTTGATGGCAAACATGGGGCATCTGAAACGTAACAATTCGTAAAGACTGTAGCATTTTCAGCTATTTTATCTATATTAGGTGATGTATTACGGTGATAGCCATAACACCCTAGATGATCTGCTCTTAATGTGTCAATATCGATGTAAAGAATTCGGGGCATAAAAATGATAAAATAGATTATTTTTTAAGTTTTTTAGATTTTTTTATCTACAATAAAATAATAAGATTATTAGAAAGATAATGCCAGAAAGGTTGGATTGGGAAAATGCTGAAATGATCGGGCAAAATAAGGAACCTGCTCACAACACTCTTATTCCTTATAAAAATATAAAAAATGCATTGAAAGGAAATCGTGAAGAATCGACATTCTACAAATCATTAAATGGTAAATGGTACTTTAATTGGGTAAAAAAGCCAGCAGATCGTCCTAAAGATTTTTATAAGATACAATATCATGTAAATAACTGGGATAAAATTCCAGTACCAAGTAATTGGCAAATGCATGGTTATGGGATCCCGATTTATTTGAATGTTAAGTATCCACGTAGTGTAAAGTATAAAGATATACCTAAAATAAGTCATGAGTATAATCCTGTGGGATCATACAGAACCGAGTTTAAAATTCCAGATAAGTGGGATGGTCGAGAGATTTTTATTCATTTTGATGGTGTTAAATCAGCATTTTATCTATGGATAAATGGGAAGAAGATTGGATATAGCCAAGGATCAATGACGCCAGCAGAATTTAACATTACAAAGGATCTTCAAAAAGGTAATAATACTTTAGCTGTGGAGGTATATCGTTGGTCCGATGGGAGTTATTTAGAAGATCAAGATATGTGGAGACTGAGTGGTATTTATAGAGATGTGTATTTATTTTCAGTACCCAAAGTACATATCAGAGATTTTTTCGCTTATAATACATTCGATGAAAATTATAAAAATGCTCTCTTGAATGTCCGAATTAAAGTGAAAAATTATGATTCTGATAATTTTAATAATTTGAAAATCAAAATCTCATTAATAGATGGACAACAAAAACATATTGAATCTAAAAATTTAATGGCAGAAAAGGTTAATATTGAAGGTGATACTGAAAAGACAATTAAATTTCAATCTCATATAGATAATCCTAAAAAATGGTCTGCGGAGATACCCTATTTATACGATTTGATTTTAGAATTAATGAATGATAAAAATGGACTTATAGAGGTAGAACATTGTAAATACGGGTTTAAACAAATCGAAGTAAAAGAGGATGGAGGTTTATATATCAATGGACAATCTATTAAGTTTAAGGGTGTGAATAGACATGAACATGATCCTGATCATGGACGCGCTATACCTTTTAGTAGAATGGTACAAGATGTTAAATTATTAAAGCAAAATAATATTAACGCGGTTCGAACCAGTCATTATCCAGACCATCCTAAGTGGTATGAATTATGTGATCAATATGGATTGTATATTATTGACGAATGTAACTTAGAGTCACATGGCTTACGAGAGATTTTACCTAAAAGTGATCCTCAATGGAAAGACGCTTGCGTTGATAGAATGGTAAGTATGGTTGAGAGAGATAAAAATCATCCATGTATAATTATGTGGTCGCTTGGGAATGAAGCCGGTATGGGGGACAATTTTAAAAAAATGAAGGAAGCGGCACTTAAGATAGATTCTTCAAGATTAATTCATTATGAGCAAGATTATGAACTAGAAGTATCTGATGTAATTAGTTATATGTATATTCCTTCATTTCTATTAGATAAGATGATAGAAAGTAGAACTTTCGGGACTTACAATAATATTAAGAGATTAAAAGAAGTAGAAGTAAAGTCTTATATGCTTTGTGAATATGTACATGCACAAGGAAATAGTGTTGGCAATCTTCAAGAATATTGGGAAGTTTTTGAAAAATACCCAAATGCTCTTGGAGGATTTATATGGGACCTCGTGGATCAAGGATTATCAAAAACCTCTGAAGATGGAAAAAAATATTGGGGATATGGTGGGGATTTTGGTGATACGCGTAATGATGGTGATTACTGTATAAATGGAATTGTCTTACCTGACCGAACTCCCAATCCTGCACTATACGAAGTTAAGAAACAGTACCAAAATTTTAAAGTAATCCCTGTGGATCTAATAAATGGAAAGGTAAGGATTTTCAATAAATATAATTTTAAGTCAATAGATTTTGCAGATGTAAGATGGGAATTAACAGCTAATGGTATAAAGATCCAAGAAGGCAAAATGGAACGATTCGATATACAACCTCAGGACTCAAGGGAGGTTGTCATACCTTTTACTCATCCCGAACTCTCACCTAATACAGAATACCATCTTAAAATTAATTTTCTACTCAGTGAAGATACTCTGTGGGCTAAATCAGGACATATACTTGCTTGGGATCAATTTAAAATACCTTATACAATTCCCAGTGAACCAGAGATAGAGATCAATACATTAAAAAATATTGAGCTTGAAGAATCAGAAAATAATTTTGAGATAAAAGGAGAAACCTTTCAGGTGATAATTGGGAAGAAGTCAGGCGCAATTGAATCTTATTTATTTAATAATAAAGAATTAATATCCAATGCTCTAATTCCTAATTTTTGGCGAGCGCCAACCAATAATGATAGAAGAGATTTTGGCAGAGGACCTGGAAATCAGGTTTATGATAACACCTGGAAAGAAGTAAGCAAAAATCGAATAATAAGTAAAATTGAATCTCAACAGATAAAACCACAACTAATTCGCATCATTGTAGAATGTAAGGTCACAAAATCAGAAGAACCTCTTAAAATTATATACAATATTTATGGAAATGGGGCTATTGTTATAAAGAATGAATTTACACCAAATAAACGTATGCTTCGTTTCGGAATGCAAACTTCTATTCCCAAAGAATTCAATGAAATGACTTGGTATGGAAGAGGACCTCACGAAACCATGTATGATCGAAAAACTGGTGGTGCTATAGGAATTTATTCAGGTTTAGTAGAGAATTTAATACACCCGTATATCAGACCGCAAGAGAATGGCAATAGAACTGATGTAAGATGGGTTGCGATGACTAATAAAGAAGAAAATGGTTTATTAATATCTGACATTGGAGGAACTAACCTTTATGTTAGTGCTTGGCCTTATTTAATGGAAGATTTAGAATCTGCTAAACATAATCATGAATTACCATATCGTGATAATATTACGTTGAATATTGATTATAAACAATGTGGTGTAGGAACTTTCTGGTATCATAAGAAATATTTTTTAGAGGAAAATAAGAAATATAACTATAGTTTTCTCTTAAGAGGATATACTAAAGATATGGGAGATATTAATATGGTTGCTAAAAAAAAACCACCTGTAATTTAAGTAATTTTAAACAATATCAATATTTTATATTATATTCGCAATTATTATTAGATG
>JBHLOJ010000146.1:3586-6929 GCA_048940605.1 Promethearchaeota archaeon | reverse complement strand
AAAAAAATAGAATTTAATTATTAATTTTACCTTTCTAGCTGGAAATTTACTTGCACTCTGACTCGATAGATTAACTTGTCTACGTCTTCTTTAGTTAAAGTTAAGGATCCCTTAAACTTCTTTAACCTTGACATCAGACTCGATAATCTGAATGTTTCTGATACCACGAAGGGTTTTTTTCGCCTCTTCATAACAACTTTTTACGGCATCAGCCCAATTTTTTTCTGAAGTCCCAACTAACTGAATGCTTTTATAAACTGGCATTTTGATTTCACTTTTTTTATTTTGTAAGTTAATTTGTTATAGACTAATATTTAAATATTACTCAGAAAGCCTAGAATTCACAAGATCTTAGTTAAGAAATACCTTAGAGAAAAATGAAAATTCAAAAAAAAAGAAAATATAGTTTTAAAAATACGATTTCAATATTATAAGCTTATGCATCAAGATTTTCAAGTAAGGTCGCTACACCCTGCCCTCCACCAACGCAAGCATTAGCGATACCATATTTAGCTTTTTTATCTTTCATGATTCGAGCTAGTGTGCCAGTAAGCCTAACCATTGTAGCACCCAATGGATGTCCAATAGCAGTAGCACCGCCCATAACATTAACTTTTTCCTCAGGAATATTTAAAGCATTCATACAATTTAACGTGACAATAGTAAATGCCTCATTTATTTCCCAAAAGTCAATATCATCAACAATTAAACCAGCATATTCTAAGGCTTGTTTACTTGCAGGTACAGGACCTCTACCCATAACTGATGGCTCTACTCCTGCAAAACCAATTGAAACAACTCTCGCCATTGGTTCAAGACCTCTCTTTTTTGCCTCTTCAGCCTCCATTATAAGACATGCTGTGGCTCCTGCATTTAAAGGTGAAGAATTTCCCGCAGTAATTACTCCTTCTAGAGTACCTTCTCGCTTTTCATAACCTTCCTTTCCACCATTCTTTTCTAAATAGAAAGGCCTTGATAATCTACGTAGTCCTCCCACACCCTCTAAAGTAGATTTTCTTGCTGCCATATCTCTATCTATCATCATCTTTTCTTCTTTGTTTCCTTCTGCATGTCCTTCGATTGGGATAATTTCACCATTAAACCATCCCTTTTCAGTATTTTCCACTGTTAAGTTATGAGATCGTACACCGAATTTATCTAAATCCTCTTTTGTGAATGTTGGTATTTCCTCTTCATAGAGTTTTTGAGCAGTTTGAAGCATTTGACTTGTAGTTCTAAAATCTATTTTTGGTCGATACCATTTACTCTTAGTATTCATTATTTGCATGTTTGGAGCAATATGGTTATTCTGCATAGGAACACGTGTCATATGCTCAATACCTGTAGATAATACACATTTACTAAATCCAGTCATTATTTCCATTATCCCCATATGCATACCAGCTCCAGCACTACCACATTGCTTATCAAGGAAAACCGCTGATGTTTTAACTGGAAAATCCGCTAGAAATACAGGATTTCTTCCCCCATACGTCCAATTTTCACCAACACCCATTGCCGATCCAACAGTAAGTTCATCAACATCTTCTCTAGTTATTCCTTTATCTGCGAGTTTTTCATCAAAAAATTTCATCAATAAGGTACCAAGAAGCTCGTCTCCTCGTACCTCACCAAATACATCTCTCTCAGGCTCTTGTGGTCTCGAACGAGAGAATGCTGTTCGAGCGTAATCTATCAGCCATACTTCTTTTAATTCCATTACTTTCACTCTTAATTTTTTTTAATGAATAGTTTTTAGATAAAAATTTAGAAATTTTTAAATTAGGGAGTTCAAAAAAAGTATTAAACTTTATGTTAATGTCTATTTTATGGCATCCTTCTAAAAATAATATGAGATTATTAGTAGTATTTTTATTTATAAAATTGTTAGATACAATATGCCTAAAACAAATTTAGATGTAAGTGTAAATCCATTAGTATCGATAATCGCTGGTAGTACTTCAGATAAAGATGTTTATGAAAAAGCAGAAAAAATACTTAAAGATAATGAAATTACATATGATCTTCAAATTATCTCAGCACATAGAAATCCTGATAAATTAGATCAATATTTAAAATCATCGGATTCTTTAGTTTATATTGCTGTTGCTGGGCTCTCCGCAGCATTACCAGGAATAATAGCTTCAAAAACAGATAAACCTGTAATTGGTGTACCTGTTAGTGCAAAATTAGGGGGATTAGATGCACTATTATCAATAGTTCAAATGCCTCCCGGTATTCCTGTTGCCTGTGTGGGCATTGATAGAGGTGAAAATGCCGCCCATCTGGCTATTAAAATACTTAATTTATTAAAAAAACAGAAAATATGAGCTTTATTATGACTGAAAAATTGATCGAAATTGGAAAGAAGAATGCTGCCATTAAAGCTGTAGAGGAAAATATAAGAAAAGATATGATCGTTGGAATTGGAAGTGGATCAACTGTGGTCTATGCGGTACAAAGATTGGGTGAAATAAATAAGGAAAAATCTATGAATTTAAAGTGTATTCCTAGTTCATTTCAAGCTTATCAATTAATAATACAAAACGGATTAGAGTTAGTTTCTCTCGAACAATTTCCAGAAATTGATGTAGATATTGATGGTGCGGATGAGATTGATGAAGATCTTAATTTAATTAAAGGTGGAGGAGGATGCCTGGTGCAAGAAAAAATAATTGCTTCAAATTCAAAAGACTTAATTATTATTGCAGACTTTAGAAAAAATTCGGAAAGATTAGGTATGAAATGGAAAAAAGGAATTCCTGTAGAAGTGATTCCTATGTCATATTTCCCAATAATGAACAAACTAGAAAAGATGAAGGGGAAACCATCCTTACGAATGGCAAAAGCTAAAAGTGGACCATTAATAACTGATAACGGAAATTTTATTATAGACGTAGATTTTGGCGAAATCAATAATCCAGGAGAGTTAAATATGAAATTATTAAAAATCCCAGGAGTTGTTGATACAGGATTATTCATTAATATGGCATCTAAAGCGTATATAGGATTAGAAGATGGAAATGTATTTACTCTTTTTAAAAAATAATATAAGATTAATTAGTTGGAAGATCTTCTATTCATCTTGTTGATTAAAAGAAAGAGATTCCCCACAATGTGGACAGAATTTTTTAGGTGTATTGATAAAACCTCCACAAAAAGGGCAGTAATATGATGCTCCTAATTGGGTTATTGGTTCAGGTGTAATATATTCATCGTCTTCCTTAACATCTGAGGGTTGGTAATAGTAATCCTGATATTTAGGTTTAAAAGTAGTATATCTGGTATATTTTCTTCTTCGCACAAAATAAATTGCCATACTACCTATTACTATAAGGGCAAT
>JBHLOJ010000146.1:0-3486 GCA_048940605.1 Promethearchaeota archaeon | reverse complement strand
AAAGACTCTCATAGTGGAATTATCATCTTCATAATCAACTGAGTCTCTAACGTCTATTGTGAAGTCAAATGTACTTCCTTTAAAAGCATTATACACTAGAGTCCCATCATCTGTTTCAACATCATCGAAAATTATTTCCGCACCACCATCAATATTAAAACTTGATGTTGTTTTCAATATTTCAGGGGGATTATTAATGATTTGAAATGAAATTCTTGGTGAATTTGGGGTAGTATAGTTCTCATTTGAGGGGGTAATATAAAAAATAGCATAACCAGAAGGATCACTTGTTTCTGGGTCAAAAATGTTTCTATAATTGTTAGAGGTAAAATGGTTGAATGTTACTGTTTTATTAATTGATTGTTTTGAATTTAAGAACGAGTAAGAATAGATTGATAAAAATCCGTCAATACTCCCATATGTAGAACTATCGAGTTCAGCATTTAGAGTATTAGAATTACTAATGGCTCTCGTAATATTTGTATCGCTTGCCGTTAAACTATTGATAATTGGGACTTTTGACTGGTCAAAATAAAGTATCTTAGTCAACTTTATATAAGTTATTGATCCAATAGTTAGGTTGACTATGATTGAATAAGGGTTATAACTTGGTGAAGGAAGATTATAAGTGAAGTTTAGATATATACCACTACTATTATAAACTGGATTTAAATAAATTGAATTTATATAGGGATCATTTTTTATAGTAACTTCTAATGAATCATAATCAGTACTAGTTATTGGAGTTTCTAATGTTTGATTTTTTATATATATTGAAAGATTGACCTGAGAATTTGATGTGTATTCAGAATCTACCTTAATATTAATCGAACTATCATCCTGAGGTAAAAGAAATTCTAAAATGTTTTTTAATAGATTTTGATGATCTTGGCTATAAGAATTTGATTTATATTCATCATACATCCAATATAAGTCTCCAAAAGCTAAAAATCGACCTTTACCATAGGAAGAACCATTATATTTGGCAACAACCGTTTTACTATCTATGCTAGCAATTGATTCGCCATTATTTGAGACAGTAAAACTACTACCCTTTAGCCAAAGAAATTTATTCACATTATTAAAAATGATTGGATCATTGAAATCTTGAACACTTTGAGAATTCACACTTACTCCGATTCCATACCAATTATCATCCATAATATTTTCTTCATTAATTTGAAGATCTACTTCAAGTGCTGTAAGTAAGTCATTAATATTTTCAATTACCATATCTTGATAACGAGTTCCTAAGAATAGAATATTTCCCTCACTATCAAAATAATTCTTTAAATTTAAAATCTCATATGGGCTGTAAGGTAATATCGGTGCTTGAAGTACAACTAAATCATACTGTGCTAACCTTTCTTCTGTTAATATCGAATTGTCTGTATCTTTATTATAATCTGGAGACCAATATTCCATTCTATAATCAATTGATATATTTAATTCGGAGATATCACTCATAGCTTCATAAAAACCCATTTGATTAAAGGAGAATTCTGGAAACCAATCATTTAATCCATGATATGAATCCATCAATATACTATATTCTGGCAATCTAATATCTAAATAAATTTTAACCACATCATATACATGTCCTCCAGAGGTTAAGTTAAACTCTATATCCCTAATTCCTGGGAGGGCATCAGCATTTATTTCTATATTTAATTCTATAAAATCAATTCCAGCACCTGTAAAATTAAGAGTATCTTTGTCGATATTAATTGATACTCCTTGAATGTTGTTTGGTATTTCTATAACATAATCATTATCTTTACCAGATAGCACTGTTAAATTGAATTTTTGATGATCTCCGGGAAAATGTAATAAATCGTACGGCCTTATCGGTAGATCATCAGGGAAAACTATTGCAGTATCATTATAGTCTGGAGAAATTCTGTTCAAATAATTTAATGATTCGGATACATTTATTAATCCTACACCAGATTTGAGAATATCGTCATCCACCTCACTAGATAGCTTCTTAGCACCTTCTATAAGAGCAATTCTTGCAGTTTCTGGGGTCAAGTTGGGGTATGCATCTTTTAAAATCGCTAAGGCTCCAGATACCATAGGTGCAGACATACTTGTTCCGCTTAAGGGTATATAATCTGCATTACCAGAAAAATCAAAATAACTTCCGATATAATGTTCTTCTTTTGAAATCGTTGAGTCCTTTGCATCTGTTGAAATAATATAAACTCCTGGAGCTACAACGTCAGGATATCCTAGATATCCAAATGTGGGCCCCCAACTACTGAAATATGCAAGATCATCATTTTGATCTGTTGCTCCCACAGATATAACATCAATACCAGAAGCAGGTGTTGACCCTGTAAAATAGTTTGGACCATCGTTCCCTGCTGACGCTACGAAAATAACACCATAAGTTTCCTGGGCTTCTGTTATCTCTTGAGTTATTAAATCAGAAATATATGGATAACCTCCACCAAAACTCATTGATATTATATCAGCACCAGCTCCCCCTAAACCAATTGGTTTAGAACTCCACTCAATAGCATTAATAACATCACCTTCTTCTAAACCACTGTTATTTCCCGCTCTAGCATTAATTAGGGAAACTCCAGTAGCCACACCACGATATTTCCCATCAGAACCAGTTCCATCACCACCGATAATTCCGGCAACATGAGTACCATGTCCCACATCATCATTATACTCTAATGGATTTTCATCCACAAAATTACGATTAGCTACAATATTCAATGCTGGATGATCGTAAATTCCTGTATCGATTACGGCGACTCTCACACCTGATCCATCATAGGCTAATCCCTCTGCGCCTATTGCAGATAACCACCAATTATTATATAAATCGTCGTTTAAAGCACTTAATTGGACGTTATTGTCTATAATATAAGGGTTTTTAAAAGTCTCTGATTTATAAATTCTTTGAATTTGCTTGATTTCTTCTAAATTATTTTCATTCGATAATAACTCCATTGGATTTACTTTAAGATATGTTCCTGGAATAAGTTCATAATGAGTAATAATCGTGAAATTATTGAAAACTGAATTTAAAATTTCTTCTCTTAATATCGGAGGTATATCCTCATTAAAAAGAACAATAATTTTAACAGTATTCATGTCAGTTGGGGTGTTTAATGTGAAATTAGTTAGGAATTGTTTAAGATTAATATCAAAAATTGACATTCCATTATCCGAAGTTGACCCCAAAACTGTATCGCTTGATAACAAGCTATTAGAAAGATGAGATCTTAAATATTCCGTATTGATCGCATCTCCTTGGCGTGGGGATACATTATAATTACTTTTAGCACTCAAACCTAATGATATAGGAAGTTGAAAAACAAAAACAGCAAAAACCAACATTAGAAAAAGAATATTTTTTCTTGACTTTCTCATAGACATCAAAAGTAAGAACTGTTATTTAATCTTTCTTTTAATAAGCTAAAAAAATATTCTGTTATAAAATTATAGATTCTATATTTATAGAATAAT
>JBHLOJ010000145.1:0-6937 GCA_048940605.1 Promethearchaeota archaeon | reverse complement strand
GGCGAGAAAGGACTCTGGTTACCACCAGAAGGAGTCTATGTAGGACAAGAATTCATCCAATCTAAAACAGGTTATGGGCAACCTATAGAAGTTGGTAATATTTTCCCTTTAAAGAAAATGCCGCTTGGAACACTGGTGTTTAATATAGAGAGCACACCGCAAGATGGCGGGAAATTCGCAAGAGCTTCTGGCGTTTCCGCGATTGTGAGAAACAAATCTGGGAATAAAGTTGAGCTTTTATTCAGATCAAAGAAAACAAAATGGATAAACGAAAAATGTCTCGCTACGGTTGGTGTTGTGGCCGGTGGTGGAAGAACGGATAAGCCCTTTCTAAAAGCGGGTAATAAATTCCATTACAATAAATCTAAAGCGAAAAAGTGGCCTGTGACGAGAGGGGTCGCTATGAACGCTGTGTCTCACGTTTACGGGGGTGGGGCAAAGCAATCTCCTCATAAATCTACAACAACCAGCAGAAATGCTCCACCAGGTAGGAAGGTCGGGCAAATAGCAGCAAGAAGAACTGGTCATCAGAATTAAAGGTATTTACCTAAAAAGTTATTATTTTTTTAAAAATTTAAGCCGAGAGATTAATAAAAAATCACAAAATCATTCCTAACGTAAGTTTTAAATAGGAAATTCATTATATATAGCAGAGAGCAAAAGACTTTTATTCGCATGACCGCCGATAAGGAATTTATCATCAACCAATACCTTTCTGTTCGCCTAAGAAAGGAGGAAACTATTATTTATGTAATGGGGGAGCCCTTTAGGCAATGTAAGCTCCTTATACTCAATATTCCGATTACAGAAATCAGGATATTCCGGAAGAAGTTAAAAAATTGAACTTACTTAAATCTTTATGGCTAAACGGGAATGAAATATCAAATTTACCAGATTCTATTTGTGAAATGATATCACTTGAAGTCTTATGGTTAAGCGGGAATAAAATACATACTTTACCTGAAAACATTGGAGATTTAGTAAATTTAAAGATTTTAAGGCTGGAAAGTAATTAAATTATAAATCCAAATATAGTAAGAACTAGTATCAAGTTCAATGATTTCTTACTAATATGGGGTTTTTTTAATTACGTTCGCTCTAGGAGTTATGATCCTGTAAGTATGTTGAGCTTAATTAGTTTTATTATGTATTACATGATCAGTAACTTAGTTATCTGTTTTTATTATTATACGGAGCATCATAGCTCTTTGGTTAATTGGTTTTTAGATATCCTTGAAAAAACAAATTAAAAAAAATAATATTTATAGATCTTTGAAAAGTTCTTCTTCTGGATAGTCCAAGTCTAACACATCTTTTAGTTTAACTTCTAGTTTGAATTTTTGAATAATTTCTTTAAATATCCATTCTATATAATTCCAAATATAATCATGACATTGTTCAATGTATTCATAAGTTACTTTTAATTCTTTATTCAAATCCGTTGGTCCATAGTTGTTAATTTTATTAATATAATCGTTTGATACTTTACTTCTATTATGAACTACAACATTTCTCCGATAATAACTCTCTCTTAATTTTTCCCAATCTTTAAATTCAGAAATTATTTCAATTTTAAATTTTTTTTTAAGAAATTTTGCTAGATAATCAATATCATTTCTTCCAAACATATCAGTTTCTTGTAAAGCTATGAAATGGTGAAGTTCTTCAAATGAATTATGACTCAGAATTTCTTCATAATTTAGTTTTTTATCTTTTGTTTTCATACATTCAGATTTTACAGAGAGTAAAGAAGTAAAAAAATCTTTATTAAAAGCTTCGAATAATCCAAATAATGACATTAGAACCATTTTAAATAGACGGGAAGTATCCTCCTGAATAATGGGTTCATAATCACCCCAAAACTCAGAATCTTCATCCTCTTGGTATTTTTCAATTATAAACTTAACAATTGATTCCGTGAATTCATATGTATCTGAAATTTCATACAAGTAATTACGAACAATAACCGATAATGACTTTTCTAGACTCATAATCAATTTAATGCTTATATTGTTAATTTCGCAATTAATTAAATATAAGATAAGTTTCCTTTATTATTTATACTAAAATTACACTTTTTTTAGGATTTCATTCTATCTAAAATTTCTCCTGAATATATCAAATAAGAACTGCCACATCTCGATTCTTCACCTAAGAAATGATATCCATCCAGTCTTGCTAATTTATTTTTTCTAAATTTTTCACCCTCAATAAGCGGTTTTTGAATAATTGAATAGATTTTCTTAAATTAAAGCTTTGTTTTTTATATATCAAAGATAAAAAAACATTTATTGAGGGAGTTAACAATATCGATTAATTATAATTGGATAAGATATTGGTGTCCAAGTGATAAGAAATACTATATTGATCCAGAGGGGTATTTAGTTGATCCTACCCCTCAATTTTCAATAAATGATCATTTAATTTCAAATTTACTAGAAATTGATGAACATTGTATTATAATGCTAGGAGAACCCGGAATCGGTAAGAGCTATGAGCTTTCCAAATTAAGAGATAGATTAAATTCTTTGAATAGAAATGATCGCATACATTATTGTAATCTTAGGAGTGTTGGGAATGAAATCCATTTCGAGGAAAGAGTATTTAACAATACGATAATTCAACCTTGGATTGAGGGAGACTATAATCTTTTTATGCTTCT
This sequence comes from Promethearchaeota archaeon, assembly GCA_048940605.1. Taxonomy (GTDB): domain Archaea; phylum Asgardarchaeota; class Lokiarchaeia; order Sigyniarchaeales; family SOKP01; genus Loki-b32. The sequence continues at coordinate 4,275 of JBHLOJ010000145.1, read as the reverse complement.
TGATAGTTTTGATGAAAGTTATTTGAGGTCGGGGGTAATTGCCAGTTTATTAGCAGATAGACTTGAAGAATTCCCTCTAGAGAGATTATTTTTATATATTACTTGTCGAACTGGATATTGGCCCAATTCTCTAACCACTCAACTCAACTATTTATTTTCTGACGGTGTCAAAATTTTAAATCTTGCAGTGCTCCGCAAAAATGATATATTACATGCTGCTAATCAAGATTTACGTGATCATCCCTCTCGTAATGCTGCTGATTTTATTCAAAAAATTCAGCATCTTCATGGGATATCATTTGCCGTTAGACCAATTACATTAAAGGCTCTAATTGAGCAATACAAAAGAACAAATAATATTAGAGCGAATAGGGGGGAGCTATACAAATCATATTGTAGTTATCTTTGTAGTGAGAGTAACCTTAGAAGAAGGGATGCAAGATTAGATATAAGTTATACACCAGAGCAAAAATATCTTGCTTCAAGTAGATTTGCAGCTTTAAGTATTTTCTCGAACAAGCCATATTTCTGGGCAGGTGACGAAGTGAATGACATTCCAGATAACGCTATTCCATTATCAATTTTAAGACAAGGACAAGAAAACATATCAGGACAGAATTTTGATATAACAGACCAATGTGTTATAGAGACTCTTGCTTCAGGTTTATATATTACAATAGATAATATGTGTGAATGGGCTCATTGGAGTTTTATGGAATTTTTAGCATCTGAATATATTAATCAAAAAGAAATTCCCTTAGAACAAATACTAAATCTAATTTTAAATCCATTTGATCATAAAGTAATTCCAGCTCTCCGAGGTCTAGTTGCTTGGCTGTGCACATCCAATGAAGAAATCTTTGACTTAATTTTAGCGCAAGAACCAGAGATTCTTATACAGTCCGACTTGGTAATTTTCCCAGACAACACGAAAGAACGTATCGTGCAAAATATCTTTGAACAATATGAAGGAAGCTCATTAGAAATCAGATTTTTTGATTTGGCTAATTACTATCATAACCTTAATCATCCTAATTTGACCAATCAAATTAGAACCACCCTACAAAATCCTGAATATAATCATGGTGTAAAACTTCTTGCTATAAAAATAGCTGAGAAATGTAATCTATTTTCATTAACTTCGTTTTTAATTGAACTTGCATTAGATGAAGATATTAATTATCAAATACGTAGTTTTGCTTGCTATACCTTAGAGGTTTTTTCAAGAGAGATGCAAATACAAGGTAATTCCATAGAGGAGATAGATCAATTAATTCTTTTAGCTCTCTCTGATGATTTAGGTGAAGATAGGTATGATCTTAAGGGCTATTGTTTAAATATACTTTATCCTGAATACATCACATTTAATCAATTTATTGAACATTTTCCCGAACCTATTCAAGGATATGGAGGTGCATATTTTAGTTTCTTAATTTATAATTTTGTATCCAAATTACCAGAACAAAATATAGTAGATGCATTAATTTGGATAAGAGATAATTTAGCAAACTTTGATCAATATTCTATAAAATATGATCTCTCTGAGGAAATCCTTGAGAAATCTATAAATTATGTATCAAATTCAGAGGTTATTACCGAGTTAGGTCTTACTATTAGTTATTTAATTACAGAAAATTATCTTTTAAGAGAAATTCATCATCATACTACATTTAGAGATCAAATTAATCAAAATCAAGAATTAAGAAGGAATTTAATCACGAAAGTCGTTCACAATATCCCAAATGAAGAGAGGTTTTTAATTCATTTGATTTCAAATGTGTTGTTACAAGAAAATGGAATATTTAATATTAGACGAAATCAGAGATTAATTGACCTTATTCATTATGATGATTTAGATTTTTTAATCCAAGAAGTACAATCCTCTGATGATCATGAATATAAAGAAAAATTAGCTTGGATAATAAACAGAATATTCCCCAGAGACCATTCTCGGGACGATCTTGCATTCAAATTATATCGTACCGAAGATGTATTTAGGCAATATTTCATTTTTTGGTTTGGTCCGATTGAATTAGGGAGTGAGGAAGAAGAGCGTATGAGGGAAGAATTTCGGCGTGAGGAGGAAATCCAGCAAGCAATCCAAAGGTCTGGATCTTTACGAGAAAGCACCCAACATCAGACAATAGCCCCAGACATAACGGACAGGATAGAAAGTTGCTTAAATAGATTCGAGCAAGGAGAACTTGATATGTGGTGGCGGTTAAATATACTTTTAGCCATAAATGAAAATGGTTATTATGTTTCTTTCTATGATTATTATCCAAATATAACACAATATCCCGGTTGGATTAATTCTAGTGAAGAAACTCAGCAGAGAATTATCACAGCATCAAAGAGATATATTTTAGAAGCAGATCCACACACAGATGATTGGTTAAGGGAAGATACAATTCACCGTCCCGCTTATGCAGGATATAGGGCAATTAGGTTAAACTATGAATATGATAACAGTTTTCTTCATAATCTTCCAGCCGATATTTGGCGTAAGTGGGTAGCAAGTGTACTTTATTTCAAATTTATTCAAAACACCACAACAGATATAGAACTAGAGAAGAATATTCAAATGGAACTATTAGAATTGTCTTATACTCATGCAGGGGAAGAATTTAATCATGCGTTAAAAAATTTTATAGAATCACAGACCAGAGATCCACTAGATTTGGCACTACTGGATAGAATTGGACCTATTTTTAACGATCAAATTGCTTTGATAATACAGAATATAATTTTGGAAAGTCCAATTGAAATACAGATTAAAGGTCAATTAATTAACTTTTTATTATCATATAAATACCAACCGACGATAGATTATGTTTTACGATTGTTATCTAATCCAAATTTAGAGGATGAACACCATGAGCAAGAGACAATTTTAGCTGCAAAAGCTTTAGTATCTCATCTCCCAAATGAACATTGGAATGTATCATTTTCATTATTACAAGATCATACAGAATTGGGAAGGAGAATAATATCAGAATTAGCTGATATTAATCATTTTTCTAATGCTGTTTTAAACTTAATTAATGAACAGAATTTATCAGACCTTTATATTTGGGTATTTACTCATTTTCCAGAAGAAGAGGATATACCATTAACAGGTATGGCTAGATTCTTAACGAATCGCGATTTTATAACAAGTTTCCGAGATGAAATTATTAATACTTTAGAAAGGAGAGGTAATTTTGATGCGGTTTCGGCATTACAGAGAATATCCATGGAAATTCCTTCTATACGTAATAATATATCTTATAGAATTATAAGAGCACAAGAGATTGCCCGTCTTAATACATGGGAGCCTCCTAAGCCGCAAGAAATTTATATGCTTTTTCATAATACTTCTGCCAGAATAATTCTTTCTGGAAAACAATTTATTGAAGTTATTATTGAATCTCTACATAGGTTAGAGGATAAGCTCCAAGGAAGAGAAGGATATCATCCTATTGCAATAAACTATTGGCATCATCAGGGTGGTAGAAGATTTTGCCCTTTCTATGAAGAAGATTTTTCAGATAATATAAAGAATCATTTAATGGCTGATTTAACTAGGGAAATAGTCATTAATCGGGAAGTTGTTATTGATCCAACCAGCAGAACAGATATAAAAATAGATTTGATCAATCCTGATGCATTATTCCAAGCAAATCGGACAATAACTGTGATTATCGAAGCTAAAGGAAGTTGGAATAATGAATTAAATACTGCAATGGAATCTCAATTATTCAGACAATATTTACTACCGCGAGGATATTATTATGGATTATACTTAGTTGGGTGGTTTACTTCCCAATATTGTGATCCAGATTGTGCTAGATGTTCAGATACACCAGGAGGATATCATTCAATAGAAGAATTATCAGATTATTTGATTAATCAAGCTGAAGAACTTAGTCAAGGTGAGATTACAATTTTACCTTGTATTATTGATTGTTCTCTGAATGAAATTAGAACGGGAAATTATAGATAAAATTTATTACATGGCTATTTGTTTTCTAAGAAGAATTTAAATTAATGCTCCTCTAAGTAAGAAAGTTGGACAAATAGCAGCAAGAAGAACTGGGCATCAAAATTAAACAAGAATCTACTCCTAGCTTAAGTTTTAAATGGGAAGTCTTTTATTTATAGCAGATCACTAAAATTAATAATTTTTTCCTCTTGCTAAAATATCCCATTTAGCAATTACTTCATCATTTTTAATCACGGTATAGAAATCATATAAATTTACAGTTGTACAAATATGTGAAGGGATAAGTTCAA
>JBHLOJ010000144.1:3481-6945 GCA_048940605.1 Promethearchaeota archaeon | reverse complement strand
CCTTCTTTATCGTCCAATACCTCTCCAGGTAATCTCCCAATACCCATGTTCCAGTACGTACTTCCTACCACAATCATTTCCTTAATTAGAAAGAAATAATTAATACTTGAAAAAACATGATTAGCACCAGCTCTTCTTACAGCAACTACTGCGGCACCGACCTTATTTTTTAAGAGTCTACCTGTTGCATATCCTACTCGTTCTATTAATGCTTTGGTAGCTACTGTTAAATCAGAAAAATAGGTAGGAGAACCAATGATTATACCATCCGCGTTAAGCATTTTTTGGATATAATCATTCATCTTATCTCCTTTAATGACACATCTTTGGTCATTATTCTCAACACATTTGTAACATGCAGTACATCCCTGCAACTTTTCCATGCCAATCCATACATAATCACATTTAATTCCGGCAGATTTTAATTCATCCATTACCGTATTTAAACAATGATAGGTATTTCCCTCTTTTCGAGGACTTCCATTAAAAAGGACAACTTTCAATATAATTCACCGAGATAAATTTCTAATACTTGATTTATATAATATTATTTTTCTTATTTTTTATCCTTAGAATGTTTCGAGAATAAATATATTCTCCCATGAATTATAAGCAGTAATTTGATATTTCCATCTTACATTGATTATTTAGAATGGTGATAATTAATTGGCAGATTCGACTTTAGTAAAACCAAATAGGTTGATAAATGAAAAAAGCCCTTATTTGCTACAACATGCTAATAATCCTGTAGATTGGTATCCATGGGGCGAAGCGGCATTTTCTAAGGCTAAAAAAGAGAATAAACCTGTATTTTTATCAATAGGTTATTCAACTTGCCACTGGTGTCATGTTATGGCTCATGAATCATTTGAAGATGATGAAATTGCTAAATTAATGAATGAAACATTCATTTCAATTAAAGTAGACCGAGAAGAACGTCCTGACATAGATAACATCTATATGACTGTTTGTCAAATGATGACAGGTTCGGGTGGTTGGCCCCTTACTATAATTATGACTCCTGAAAAAAAGCCCTTTTTTGCGGGAACCTACTTCCCGAAACATATGAGATTTAACCGTATAGGGTTAATAGAGTTAATTAATAGAATTAAAGAATTATGGAATAACCAAAGGTATGAATTAGTAAATTCAGCTGAAAAAATAGCCTTTAGTCTTCAGAATATCGATCAAGAAGCACCAGGAGCAGAATTTACAAAAAACACTCTTAAAAAAACATACAAATTTCTAGAACAGCAATTTGACGAAACTTATGGAGGATTTGGTAATCGCCCTAAATTCCCAACACCTCATAATCTTATTTTTCTACTAAGGTTTTGGAAACGTACTGGTGAAAGAAAGGCATTAGAAATGGTTGAAAAAACCCTTCAAGAAATGAGAAAAGGTGGTATTTTTGATCATATAGGGTTTGGATTTCATCGATATTCAACAGATTCACAATGGCTAGTACCACATTTTGAAAAAATGCTTTATGACCAAGCGTTAATTGTTATGACCTATATTGAAGCATATCAAGCAACAAATAAAGAGATTTATAAAAATGCAGCACAAGAAATCTTTACATATGTAATAAGGGATATGTTATCCGAAGAGGGTGCTTTTTATTCAGCTGAGGATGCAGACAGCGAAGGTGAAGAGGGAAAATTCTATGTTTGGTCTGAAGCTGAATTAATAGATGTACTAGATAGAGATGATCTAGAATTTATTAAGAAAACTTATAATGTAGAAGAATCAGGTAATTATTTAGAAGAAGCTACAGGGAAAAAAACAACAAAAAATATCCTATACCTTAAAGATTTCATAAGGTATGATCTTCAACAAAAGGCTGAAAATATACGAAAAAAATTGTTTGAAAAAAGAGAAATTAGAATCCATCCTCATAAAGATAAAAAAATTTTAACTGATTGGAATGGTTTAATGATTGCAGCTTTAGCTAAAGGTGCGATTGCATTTAATGACAAATCATATCTTACAGTTGCAAAAAAGACTGTAGATTTTATTTTGGAAAACCTTTTAGATCCTAATGAGGGATTATTACACCGATACAAGGATGGAATCTCAGAAATTAACGGGTATCTAACTGATTATAGTTTTTTTATTTGGGGCTTAATTGAAATGTATGAAGCTACCTTCGATGTTTTTTACTTAGAATGCGCAATTAAGCTCCATAATATTCAATTAGAAGAATTTTGGGATGATAATATTGGGGGATTTTACTTTACTTCTAATAATGCCGAAGAATTGTTAACGCGTCAAAAAGAAATTTATGATGGGGCTGTTCCATCAGGAAATTCAATCGCTATGTTAAATCTGCTTAGATTGAGTTTTATTACAGGAAATTCAGATTTAGAAGAAAAGGCATATATTTTAAATAAAGTCTTTTCTGATAAAATAAGAGCTAATCCCTTAGCACATACGCAATTTTTAGTTGCTGTTGATTTTGCTATTGGTCCCACCTATTCTTTAGTAGTGGCAGGGAATTCAGAAGATCAAGATACATCTTATATGATTGATGTTTTTAAAAAAGAATATCTCCCAAACAAAGTATTGTTGCATAGAAAAACTGAGCAAGATATACCAGATATAGATAAACTATCAAATTTCGTTGAATTTTTTATCAATCTTGATGATAAACCAACAGCTTACATTTGTATTAATAAAATATGCAAACCACCTACTCATGATATTACCCAAGCGATGGAATTGTTGAACGCTGAATGGGAAATTTTATAAAGAAGGAAAAAGAGAGAATAAACTACTTATTGATTAAATAGAGAGCGGAATTTTTCCATTCGATTTCTATTTGTGTTCAAATCATATTCTCCTATTCGTGATTGTGAACGAAAATGTATTAATTTTTCTTCATCATTAATTAGAAATTCTACATCATCTTTAAATCGAAATAAAGCAGTAGTAAAAACCACGTGTAAATACAATTCTGTTTTTAACAATATTTTCGTACGTTTTAAAGAGTTTACTATTTGAACAATTTTTGTCATTGTATCTTCAATATTACCATCATACTTTATCGGTTCTATATAATGCACCTTATCCTCTCTAGAACTCATAGTCGATACACAAACATGCTTAATAGGACAAGCATGGAATTTTCCATCTACCAATCCTGTTTTTCTAGGTTCTTTAACCATTGAATTCACCACTTATAAGTTAAATACTTCTATTTTTTTATTTACAAGTTCCTTTAACTCGTCAATGGACTTTACAGCATTCATCTCATCCTGAGTAATGAATAAATTCAAACCTGTTTTATCTAGAAGATAAGCTGAGGGAAATTTTGCATCTTTCACTTCATATTTTTGAAAGAACTCATCTTTATGCAGGAATTCAAATTTGAATTTGTCTTTCTTCTTAAATTCTACGGGAACGTCAAGATCATTTACAAAATTCTTCCATTCCTTCTTCATACCAAAAGCACCAAAAGTCAC
>JBHLOJ010000144.1:0-3381 GCA_048940605.1 Promethearchaeota archaeon | reverse complement strand
GGAACGTCAAGATCATTTACAAAATTCTTCCATTCCTTCTTCATACCAAAAGCACCAAAAGTCACTTGGCAAAGATTGCATTGATAAGTACTTTTTCTAAATGTCTTATGTAAAGTATCTTTCAGACCAGTAATAAATCCACCAGAATCAGCATTATAGACAAAAACTAATTTCTTTTCATTCATTTAAACCACGTGAAAATACCTTTCGCTAGCATTTTAAAATTAATTAGATAATTTTAATCTCCTTCTTATTTAACATAAATATTCGAAGAGTTAAGGCAATATAAATATAGGAAAAAGTGAGGATTAGTAATTTATTATTAATAAAATTAAATGTGATTAGATTCAAGTATCCATAAAAGATCTTTTAATCTTTATCATTCTATTTCTATTGACACCCAAATCATAATACCCGAAACGAGCTGAAGATCGAAAGTCAATAACCTTTTTTGAATCATCAAAATAAAATTCTACATCATCTACAAAACGCCAGAATATTGTTCTAAATTCATAGTATAGATAATTTTCAGTCTCAGAAATTAGTTTTACACGTTTAAATGCATTTATTATGGAGATAAGTTTTAATTTTGCTTCCTCTAAGCTTATTTCATATTTTATCGGCTCCATTTTATGTTTTTTGTCGTTGTTTTGGCTAGAAACACATTTAGGAGACTTTGGGCAAGGATGAAATTTACCATCTATAATTCCTAATCTTCTTTTTCTTTTCTTCATGATTAAAAAAACCCAAATTTGTTCTCATTTTCTTGATGAATAATCTCCAAGATATCTTCTTGACTTTTTGAACTCATAATTTTTATTATGATATATGGATTTTAAAAGATTTGTCTTTAATTTAGTAATTCACCTTGTAATTAAGAATCAGAACTACTTATTATTATTCTTGAATATACAATATGCATCTCTTAGTCGTAGAAGTGCTGTTATTAAGACTAATAGAGCGAAAATCCATAATATTATATTTCTCCAAGAAATCAAAACTGTCGTTAAGAATAATAATATGAATGTTTCAGATCTTTCCATTATGCCTGATTGATAATATATAACTTTATTGGTTTCATCCAAATTTTCTGCTTTCACACTCCCTCCAACTAATAAAAAAATTGTAATGCATAATATAATGGAGCTAAGTGATACTATTCCAGGCCACATTAAATCTATGGGATCTACAGAAATGATTGAAACAATAATGAAAACTTCTACCGTTCTATCACTGAAAATATCGAGAATTCCACCAAAAGTTGTTGGTCCTTCCACTCTTGCCAAAGCACCGTCCAAAACATCTAAAAAGAAAGATATAATCATTAATGAGCTCGCACATATGATTAATTCAAGTTTCCAAATTAATAAACCACTTAAAAAAATTGATAATGCGCTCAATAGTCCTGTAATCAACGCGATTAATGTAATCGTATTCGCTGAAATTTTTTGTAAGAATAATTTTCGAGCAAGTATCTCGAAGAAATTATTTAATTTAGTTTTTGAGAGCCATTTATCAATCATTTAACCAAATACTCTATATATGGCTTAAAATATAAAAATTAGGTAAAAATAAAGTGGGTGAGAATACTAAAATTATAACCTATCCGTTATAATTGAATATATTTGTTCAGCAGTAAATCCTTTAATGTCTATAGCTGAGCACCTACAGTTACCTGAACAAGCACCACATCCTTTACATAGTGCTTCATTAATTTTCGCTACAGTACCAAATCTTCTATCATCAACAAGTTCAATTGCGCCATAAGCACAATTTTCTACACACATCCCGCATCCAATACAACGCTCCGCACGAACTACTGCAAAAAAAGGTTCTATTTCAACTTCTCCCTGTGCCATTAAAGCAGACGCGCTTGATGCAGCACCTTTAGCTTGGGCAACGGCATCAGGAATATCTTTTGGACCTTGAGCAACACCTGCGATGAAGATTCCCTCAGTTAAAGTATCCACAGGACGTAATTTTGGATGAGCTTCTAAGAAGAATCCATCTGCGGATCTTTGAATTCTTAAAAGAGAAGTTATCATATCTGCATCAGCTCGAGGTTCTAAACCACAAGATAAAACAAACAGATCTACTGATAGTTCGATAGGTTGCTGAAGTAAAGTATCCTCAGCTCTTATGATAATATTATGATCATCATCTTCGGTCACTTCTGCTATTCTACCTCTCATATAATTGATTCCGTAATTCCGTCCTGCTGATTCATAAAATTCTTCATAACCTTTTCCAAATGCTCGAATATCCATATAAAAAATATATATATCCGCATCAGGATGCTTTTCTTTATATTGTCTGGCTTGTTTTGTAGCATACATACAACAAACTCTAGAACAATACTGATTACCTCCCTCCCTAAAATTTCTGCTACCTACACACTGGAGAAATGCAATACTATGAGGTTCTTTAAGATCTGAAGGTCTTACAGGTTTACCTATAACAGGGCCAAAAGAACTTAATAAACGTTCCATTTGAAGCCCCGTAATAACATTAGGATATCTCCCATATCCATACTGTTTAAGTTCAGTCGGATCATAAAGATCCCATCCGGTTGCAACGATTATAGTGCCTACTTTGATCTTAATTTCTTCAGGTTCATCATCATAAACAATTGCCTCAGGTTCACAAACATCTGGTCTCGCACATATTCCGCATTTTATACAATGATCCATATCTATTGTATATTGACCCGGAACGGCTTGAGGAAACGGAATATAGATTGCTTTACGAGTAGCTAATCCTAAATCAAATTCATTTCCTACTACAACTGGACAATAATCAACACAAATTCCGCATCCGGTACATTTTTCTTGATCTACATAATGAGGTTTCTTTAAGATAGTTACATCAAAATTCCCAATATAACCAGAAACTTCCACTACTTCAGAATAAGTAAGAAGCTCAATATTTTTCTCACGTGAAACTTCTGACATTTTTGGAGTCAAGATACAACTGCTACAATCCATTGTGGGAAAGGTTTTATCTAATTGTGCCATATGACCGCCAATTGTAGCTGTTTTTTCCACTAGATACACTTTATAACCTTCTGTTGCTAGATCCAAGGCAGCATTCATTCCGGCAATACCCCCTCCAATTATTAAACACGAAGGCTCTACTTTTACTTTTTGAACTTCTAGAGGGACTAACTCTCTTGCTTTCGCGACAGCCATCCTAATATGATCTTTGGCTGTTTCATATGCTCCATCCGGTTCTTTCATATGAACCCATGTGGAATGCTCTCTAATATTTGCCATTTCGAATAGGAATTGATTTAATCCAGCTTCTCTACAAGCTATTCTAAATGTAGGTTCATGCATCCGTGGAGAACAAGCAGCAACAACAACTCTATTTACTTTACCTGCT
>JBHLOJ010000029.1:0-30177 GCA_048940605.1 Promethearchaeota archaeon | reverse complement strand
TAATATGAAGTCTAGCTCTAAGCAAATATTGCTCAATTTCAGTTAAATTTTCATCAATTAATCCAAAATGAGGCATACAGTATAATTTTACAATTTGGTCTATGAATTCAATTATTTATATTAGGGGTAGAAGTAAATTTGAATCTATCTAATATTTTTTATAAATATTTTTTGCCTAGAGCTTAATTCTGATAAATTTAATAATATTTTGAAGAAATAATATAATTTAGATTTTAGATTTTTTGTTTTCGATAAACGCCATGAGTTTTACACGTGTCAATGCAAAATATTTACTCAATGGACAAAGCTGCTGAAAATTTAGATAGATCAATGGAGCGTGAGATTAAGCATTATATCTCTCCCGAAACTGAATTTTGGGGTTATTGTTCCAATTTACAGGTGTGTTTCCAATTTGAAAATTACTTTTATTTATTTTGAAGGTTTTCAATAACTTTTTCGTATTTTTCATGAATTAAAGTTTTGTCAAAATCCCAAAATTCTTGGAGCATTTTATCTTGTTCCTCTTTAGTGAAATACTTCATTACCTGGATGAAAAAATGTTTATCTTCCTTTTCAATATGCTTTGGGTAAAATTTAGTCAATTCAGTTAGAAGATTTATAATATCGTTTAATAAATTTACATTCCCTTCTAAATATTGATTTTTAGTATCAACTAATTTGGCTACCGTATTTCTTGCCCATATATGTTCTTCTACTAATTCTTCCATTATCCTTGTGTGATTAGGAGAAAGGGCTTTCTTTTCTAAATCTCTAAAAAGAATATCTTCTTCCTTACCATGATGAGTTCTATCCGCATACATTCTAATAAAGTCAACAGCAATATCAATGAACAGAGGATTTGCTTTAAGAAACTTCTTCATTTTTTCAATCTCTATTTTCATAAGTTGAATCATTTTTTCAATAAGCCTATGTTCTTTCATTAAGGGTCCAATTGGCATCATTTTTTTTTACCATTTTTAGTATTTTTTTTATACTTAACAAAATCAGTTATAAAATGTATATAAAGGTAATTTCGAACATGTTTCGTAGATATAATAATTTTTAATGCCAAAATAATAAATTTATTAATAATTCTTCAAAATGTTTTATTGAAACAAAGTTAACGCTAGCTTTTACAGCTCCTACTAAAAGTGTCTAGATAAGCCGTTTATCTTATTCTATATTTTAATATAAAAAAAAAAAGGGAAGTCATAACAACTTCTTTATTTTTATCTATTTAGGAATAGGTGTTACAGTGAGATCTAAAAAGGATACTGAATGAGTAGCACCATAACCATATAATCCATAAAACACCTGCATATTTTCCATATCTCCAAAGAAAGTCATTCCCCCTGGACTTAATTCCATAGTCTTCCAATCACCATCGGTCTCAAAACCTTGATCGAGACCATTAATTGTGAGATATGCGGTACCTTCTGTTTTACTAGTAGCAACTAATGTAATAATGATTTCATAAGTTCCCTCAGTATTATATGTTCCACCATCGATTGCGAGTGGATTTTGAGCTTGCCATTGATCAACACCATCACGATCGAACCAGAGACGATGATTAGCATAAGGATTAGGAGGAGTTGAGGGTAAATTGTAATCTGCTTCTCCATGTCCTCCCTCTCTTTGCAATATCAATTTATCATCCAAGTCTTGGGTTGGAGAGCCTACTGGATCAGGATCAAAGGTATTTGCAGTCCAATCGTAATCTGTAGCGAGCCAAACTCCAGCTCCATTAGCTAATGTATATGTAAAATAAGTAGCCCAATTATTACCAGGAAACTCATCCCCGCTTGCCCAAGCACTTTCTTTAATTTCAATGGAAGTAGATTCAATGTATTTCACAACTCCGTGAGCAGCAATATAAATTTGATCCCCTATTAACCAACTCAAGGGAATTTGATATTGAAATTCACTGACATAATCGTGCTCATTTTTATAATCGAATTGTCCAGGTATTGGATTACCTTTTTTTGTTTGTGGAATTTCCTCCATAGAAGATGCAATGTGGACGTGGGTTTCAGTTAACCACCAGTCTTCGATTAGACTATATTTCACATAGATATATTCAGCATTATTCCAAACCAATATGTCTCCTACATCTATAGCTGATTTTTCATTTCCTCCTCCAGCAATAAAATCCACCTGTTTCTTAGAAGGATTGAAATCTGAATAACCAACTGTTCGAATGCCTAATTCTGCCCAAGCATGAGCATCGCCACCATAATCATCTACAAGACCATTTCCATCGTAAATGAAACTTATTTGTAGGTCATATTCTGTTAAATTCAATACAGGTTCTAAGTGACCTGATTGAAACCCTCCGCTTAAATTGATGTCCGTAGAATCAAGGCTTGAGGAAGAAAGCGTATTCATACCAATAGACACAACAAATATAACGGGAACCATAGAACAACAAATTAAAGCTATTAATAGGTGTTTTCGATAATCTCTTGTGATATTATTCACCTTATGTATTAGTTTTGTTGAATTAATTTGATTGTATTTAGATTTCTGAATAATAATTTTTTTATTGACAAAAAAGAAAATTTTTTGTTTATATTTAAACTTTCATAAAGAATGATCAGATCATATAGCTGATGAAGCATTCTTATCGGAAACATTTTGAATGCGGCAATCTTACCAATGAAAGAATTTTTAACAAATATCGATTATGACAAGCCACTTCCATTAGAAATGCTATATACCCTTCAAATTAAAATGGAACATTTTTTTATTGTATTGGACTTAACAAAACCTTGATAAACCGTATAAAGAAGCTTATTTTTTAATAATCTCTTTTCTGTTTTTGAAATAATAAACAACACTTGGTACTACGATAAATATTGTCAACAATATTAGGGAGGAAATTCCAATTTTTGTTGGAGGTGATGGTTCAGAATAGATTATTTTAATTATCAAAGTAGATTGGGTACAGAGAATTTCTTGATTATGATTTTGGAAAATAGCAGCATTATCAATACCTCGATTGTTGAATGCAAATGTAGTCCTGAGATTTTCTTCTAATAACCAAATCTGTAAGTCATCATTCCTTCCGATGATTATACCCTTTTCGACAGAGCAATATCCTATCGTAGGTTCCACAACAACATTTTTGCCATAGATATCAGTGAAATTTGCGAATTGCGTGGTAATTAGTTGTTTTTGCGTAGAACCATCAGGTATTTTATACAAGGAGTTATTATTTGCCTCATAAATGAAGATATTACCAAATTCATCAACAACTCCATTTGTTTTCATCGTTTGTGGCAATGTCGCTATTTTGGAATAATTCATTGGATCTGCAATAGGAATTCTATACACATTTGATTCATTTTGCAAAGCATCTACAGTTATAAGCACAAAATCATAATTTTTCTCATCATAGACTATTGTTTTTGTTATTTCAAGAATTTCACCTGTAAACCAGCTAGTCATTGAACCTGCATGATTAACCTTATAAATTGAAACTGAATCATTAGATAAGGCAGCAAAAATATTATTGTCAACATCTACAATAAGATTATTAACAGGAATATTATTTGGTGCTTTGCCAAAAATTGTAGGTCCGGAATCATTTATCTGATAAATAATGTCATCAATTCCATAAAGTATTTTTCCATCTCTTGTTTCAATTAATGTGAAAGAATTTACTATGGGTGTTAGTATTTCAGCTTCTGAACTAAGTGGATTATAACTAACAAGACAACCGCCAAAACTTACTGCAACAATAAATGTTTTTAATTTTGGAAACCAAGTAAGATGTCCCATACCTACTTTTGAACCCATTAATAATTCATATGAATTATTAGAGTACTTGTAGAATCCTCTTTCATTTCCATCAGCGGTCATACTATAGAGAGTATCATTTTCATCAACACCAATGCCGATTACTTCTTGTGTATTTGGTAAGCCAATTCCAGTCCTCAATATTTTCGATGTGGATGATGTTAAATTCAATAAAGTAATAGTTCCAATGTAAGTTTGGGTATAGTAAAGAAGGCTTTGATTGTTATTTAAGATTATCTGACTGCATCCCTGAACATTTGATACTATAGTAGAAAGGTTATTTCCATTTGCATCAAAGTAAAAAATTTCTGTGTTTTCAAATAGAGAACCGCAATAAAAAGAATCATTTGTAGGGTTAACAGCTAATTCACTTAATGGTCTAAAATAAGTATAGTTTTTCAACAAGGTAATCTGACTAGGGGTTATAGAATAAAAACCAGACATTGTTACTCCTAATAATCGATTATTATTTGGTTGATATTCTATATCTGTGAAACTAAGATTTCCTGTTGATATTACTTCTGAATGTACACCGTTCTGATTCATTTTCATTAATATATGATTTAGATTATCTACATAGTATAGATCTCCATTTTCACCGATACAATTTGGACCAGGAGGATGAGGTATTTCATAGATGGAATATGCATCCCATCCAGGTCTTAAATTAGTTAATGGTAAACTCTCTTGAGCTTTTGTAAAAATAATTTGAAAATTTGGACTGATAAAAATAATCATAACTATTAAAACAATACAAATTCTTGAATTCTTAAACATCAATATCACTATTTATTGATGATTTTAGTATAATTTAAATATATTTTTTTGATATTAACTGTAGCCGTTCTATCATTACCTTGCTTGCTACATTTTTGTAAAACTATACTACATTGTTTTAGCTTAAATTAAGGCTGATTTGGCTATTTTATAAATTCTGTAAAATGATTTGATGAATTTGTATGTCTTAATTTCTTAGATATTCAAGTATATACAACATATTCGCAAATATCATCACCAGCGCCTATTGATTTTAACATCTCTACTTGAACGGGTTTATTTAGTAAGGTTTTAAAAATTATTTTTACCCAACCTAAGGAGCAGTAGCAAAATGTACTAGTTAACTTTACAATTTTATTTCTTATAAGAGGACATCCACATTCATTGCATATTGATCTAATCTTATTGTCTTCTAATTTCCATTTACCGCACCACGGAATTTGACTATTGACTTTTTCAATAATCTCTTTAATATTATTGGTCTTTTCAGAAATCTTTTTCGCAATTTGATAACTCCCTGCTATTGCGCATTCTTCTCCACTTTTTTCCATTACTTTCTTTCTTGTTTCTATACTTAAGTCTTCCACACCATTAATGATAGAATTTATAACTCTACCAGACCTTTCTAATAATGCTTTCTTGCTGTTATATTTGGCTGGCATAAATCAATCAGTCTCACACTTAAAATCTAAAGATTGAATTATTACATTATTGGGAGTTTTAACCTTTAATGTTTATTATTTATTTAGTAATTGGGATTCTATATTATATAATCATTGAATTCGGGTATAAATCCTTTTTTCATTAATAATTTAAATTCGGATTGAGTTTTTTCAATTATTTTCTTTGCGGTTGAATATAATTCTTCTTCGGAAAGTTTAAGGCGAGCTATTCCTTGTTGAATTGCTTTCAAACCAGTAGTAACAGCTTCTCTTATGAATAATTCTTCATAATCCATGGTCGGAAGGATACATGTCTCTGTTAAACCCCCTTTAATCTCATCTACTAAATTTGCTAGAGTATGAGAAGCTGCAATGCACATCTCATCAGTAATAGTTTTGGCACATACATCTAAGGTTCCTCTAAATACTCCTGGGAAACATAGAGAATTATTTACTTGATTTGGAAAATCCGATCGCCCTGTTCCTACAATTCTTGCACCAGCTTCTAATGCATCCCAAGGAAATATTTCAGGAATTGGATTAGCTAAGGTGAAAACTATTGCATCATCAGCCATTTTTGAAATCCATTCCTTCCTAATGACATTGGGACCTGGAATACTACAAGATATAAGAATATCAGCTCCTTCCATCGCTATACCACAATCACCCTGCAATTGTTCTGGATTACTAAAATCAATTAATTCATGTTTATAATCATGAATATCTGTTCTATCTTTATATAAAATTCCCTTCGAATCAACAAATATGAATTTTTTTAAATTAAATCCATCGGCTTTTAATAATCGATAAATTGCGAAATTTGCGGCACCAATTCCATTAAAGACAATTTTCACTTCACGTTTCTTCTTTCCTACTATTCGTAATGAATTTATCAATGCAGCAAGAGTTACACATGCAGTTCCTTGTTGATCATCATGCCATACAGGAATATCTATCTCAGGGTCTGCACGGATTCTGTCTAAAACAGAAAAACATTTGGGTTTTTCAATATCTTCTAAATTTATACCCCCAAATGTAGGTTGAATCAATTTTACAAATTCAATAATCTGATCAGCATCGCAACATGTTTCTTTACCAATACATAATGGGACAGCATCAACTCCACCTAAATATTTGAATAATAAAGATTTTCCTTCCATCACAGGTAAAGCTGCTTCAGGACCAATATCTCCAAGACCTAAGACTCTTGTTCCATCACTTACAATCGCAATAGAATTCCATTTATTGGTATATTCATAAACTTTTTGTTTATCTTTAAAAATTTCGGAAGAAGGAGCTGATACACCAGGAGAATACCATATTGAAAAGTCATCATAATCTCGAATTTGACAACGAGGAAGTACCTGTATTTTACCTTTATAGAACTTATGCATTTTGATAGCATTAAGTCCAGGAGTTTTTGATTTTCTCAATAGTTCTTCTTTAGTTAATTTTTTCATAAGAACACTCAAATATGTCTGAATTAAAATAAATTGAATTACATTACATAAATACATTTAATATATTTATTACGTTACTTAAAAGGTTTAACATCTAAGGGAATTACTCATTCATGTGGCATTAAAAACACCAAGAGCATATAAAATTTTACCCAACAGAGGAAAATTGATGCTTGAATGATATAGGATTGCTGGTACTAATTAAAAAAATAAATTTAGAATTTAGAGTGTTATTTTCGATAAACGCCATGAGTTTTGCACATTTCAATCATGGCTTTGAGATTTTCGAGTTTAGCGTTATCAGGGATTTCAGCACCGACAAATAATCCACCGCCTTCAGCACATTTATCGATAATTTCTTTAGTTTGTTTTTCAACCATAGCAGGAGTTCCTAGTGTAAATAGAGAGGGTTTTAGGTTTCCTTGGATACACATATGATCACCTAGAATTTCTTTTGCTTTGAATATATCAGTTCTTTCATCCATATGCATGTAAACTTTCCCTTTCGGTAATTCTAGTAAGTAATGTAGTCGGTCAGTCCAATTGGTATCCATATGAAGCTGCACAATAAAACCGTCGTTTACATATTTAGTAACAATTTTCTTGAAATAGGGCCAAAATAATTCTTCAAAATGTTTTATAGAGATGAAGTCGGCACTAGCTCTTACAGCACCTACTAAAAGTGTCTTTCCCTTCATTTTAGAGACGCCGTATTCACCCATTAATATAACATCATCGATTAAGAAATCACATACTTCTTTTATTTTATCAGGATATCGATAAATATCTTTCATGAAATTCGTTGCTCCTCTAAATACAGATAAAAGATCAAAAGGAACAATAACTGCTCCATCAGTAAAGGTAGGTACCTTGTAATGGGTCCACCACTTCGTAGTATTTTCTTCAACTTTAGCTCCGATCTTCGCTAATTTGGCCATATCACTCATTCCAGCTCTTTTAAAGTTTGCGAGCCAAAATAATCCTTCATTGATTATTCGGTCATAATCATTTTCAGTTAATATTGGGTTATCAAGGCTTCTTTCTACTAATTGAGGAGGTTCATTTACATCTAACATACGTCCTGGCAATCTCCAATCAACGTAATAGGCTGAAAAGAAATCGGGAAAGGGATTTATATACATCATATACATCGCACCTCCTGCCATCGCTATGTCATAACCTCCTAATTTATGGTAGATCCATTCATATGCGTATTGAGATTTATCAGGGTCTTCTAATATTTCTTGAGCAGTAATATCGATATGATGTGCTGGTAGAAAGTCTATCAAGGGCCATACTGGTACTCTATCAGGTTCTTTTAAGCTCATAGCAGTTAATACTCTTTCGACTGAGGTCATAGGTTCTTCCTTAATAGGTTCAAATTCCATATTTATCCCCCCTCTAACCATTTTTTTACAATTTTTACTCCTTCAAAGGCACTATCGGTGAACGCATCAGCACCAGCTTCTTTCATCCACATCTCATCAGTGGGTAAGCCCCCGATAATGATTTTCACTTTATCTCGTAGCCCTTCGGACTTTAAAGCTTCAGTGGTTTCTTTCATTGCTTCAAGTGCAACTGTTAATAATCCTGAATATCCAACAACCTGAGCATTTGTCTCTTTCACTTTTTCAACGAAATCTTGAGGAGGAATGTCAACCCCTAAATCATATACTTCGAATCCAGCTGATTTTAACAGTGTGATAAATATATTTTTACCTATATCGTGAACATCACCTTTTACTGTTCCTACCACTACAACTCCTTTGCTTTTTTCTTTAACAGCATTTTTTTCAAGTGCTGGTTCAAGTAGGATCGCTGATTGCTTGAAAATTTCTCCAGCCATAACTAATTCAGTAAGAAAATACTCTTTTTTACTAAATTTATCACCAATAACTTCTACAGCTTTACGTAATATCTCGATAATTTCTTTTGGGTCAGTACCATCTTCTACCAATTGTCTTACTAGTTCATAAGCTTTGGTTTCTTCTAATTCTACAACACTTTGGAAAAGAGCATCTTTAGTACTCATTTCTTTTTCTTACCTCTCATTTTTTTTTTCACAAAAGCAAATATAAGACGACGCATTGAAAATTTCTTACCATTTTTACCCCAAAGCACACGACCTATGGCTTCATTCATGTTATCTTCATCAACATAATTAGGTTTATTTGAAAATTCTTCCAATTTTTTACACCTTAAATATTCTATTCAATTAGAGGATTGAATCTTAAAATATTTAAATATTAAATTTTCTCAAATTTAGGAAAAAACGTACCTTTTTTCCATAAATAAGATACTTCAATAGATGAATCTAATTCGCCGTATATTCTTTTGAACGGTTTTTCCTTTTTTTCGTGTGAAATACGGTAAAAAGATTTTATCAAAATTTGTGATATATTTAAATAACAACTTATTTTAATTTTTAAATGGTATAAAATTTTTATAGAAATTTAAATAATTGTTAAAAAGGTTTCATATAGGTTTAAATATTTGAATAATGATTTTTCGGACTTTAGAGAAGTACAAAAATATTGTTAGAACGACTCTTTGCCTTTCAATTTTCTTTTTAATTCTATTTAGCAATATCAATTTATCATTTGCCGAGGATAGTGAAAATTCTATAATGATTCCCTTAAATTTCCAAACTTTTGAATTCTCTGATAAAGGAGAGACAATAAATAATATAAGTTCTATAGAGATAGAATTACCCTCATCAACTTGGGATATTACACACCTAGAAATGAATTTTACAAACATTGGATATTATATGCGAGATATAGAGATTATTGAGGATAATGCGACTAAGGATGATTTATACTTAGATAAACGTGATGTGGAGGGACTTGGCGTTCAAATTAAGCTAAATGAATCTGCGACGATTTTTGGTGTTTATCTTAATATAAAAACGTCTCTAACCCATGCGTTGGATGAAGTAACTGTTCAAATAAAAGGTTATAATTCATCAATCAATGCACCAAATAATACTTTCTATGGATCTCTAGATTTAAATTATACTATCACTGATGGTTGGAATTATCAGAATTTTACATCACCTATACCACTTCCGAAAGGTAATTATTTTCTAGTATTAGAAGGATATATCCATGCCTCAGGAGAATATCATTGGTATTATAATGATTTCAATCCAAATAATCCAGATTTATATAGATCAGAAAACTATGGATCTGGTTGGATTAATGGTACTCAGGGATCACCATTTCTATATAAATTAGTTCAAGAAATTAAGAAGGAAGAAGTTTACCCAGAAGAATTTAATATGACTGCTGAAATAATGGGAGATTATCACAAAATCCTAAATGGTGTGCATATTGGTTCAGGTACTCTTAACTTACCAGATATTGAACTTTCTCCTAATGAAGAAATTTTACATATTCCTATTACTCCTTTTAAATTCTTCTTTAACTTAAGTTATCATGTGAAATTGAAGAATCAATTTCTCTCTAATGCTTTTGTTAATATAACAGAGAAAGAAGATAATTTCTGGAAAGTTATTCCTGATATTAATAGATGCAATGATAATTATTCTATTAAATTTGAATTTCCAAATAATTGGTATAATGTAATGGTATTCAAGGATAATTTAGATATTACAACATCTGAAAATGTCATCATTTATGAAAATTCATTGTACATATTGAATGATATAATTAATGATGATGCCACCTGGGAAATTACTGCGAACTCACCAAAAATTGATTTTACTGTAGATTTAAGTAGAGGGACTGAATTTCAATTAGGTCAAGAATTAGTATTCTCGGCTATCGCTCCAACTACAGAAGGAAATTTTACATTCATTTTATATAATAAGTTTGGGGCAGAAATCGATAAGACAATAATACCAGTAACTTCAGATGAAACTCTGTATTCTTTCGATATCTCATCAACTGCCTCTCTTGGCAATTGGACAGCCTATATTTATTGGAATAGCTATAATGATGCTAGCGTTAAGTCTCAAGTATTTACAATAGTCCGTCCTTCTCGGGAAGCTCCAGATATTCCTTTTTTAATTTTAACTTTCGCAATTATAGTAGGAGCAGGATCAGTTGGTGGGAGTTTTACTGTGTATCAAACAGTTAAAAAACAAAAGAGAAAA
This sequence comes from Promethearchaeota archaeon, assembly GCA_048940605.1. GTDB lineage: Archaea > Asgardarchaeota > Lokiarchaeia > Sigyniarchaeales > SOKP01 > Loki-b32. The sequence continues at coordinate 19,363 of JBHLOJ010000029.1, read as the reverse complement.
GGTGATATTAAAGTTAAGAACTTAGCTAATAAATTTAAAGATATCCTCAGTTTAAATTATCTGATGATCTCAGATACCAAATCAGGAGTTAATGTATATGAACAAATCTTTGCCAGAAAAACCATAGATCCTAGTTTGATCTCAGGATTTCTGGATGCTATACGTAATTTTGGAGTGGAATTAACTGGCTCTTACAGAAAATCTGAGACTTTAACTTTAGATTACGAAGATTCAATAATTTTAATGTATGAAGCTGAAGATTTTAGGTTAATAATTGTTATGTCAGATAAACCTTCCGATGAATTCATAAATTCTATCACGAATTTGGCACAAGATATTGAGGAAAGATATGGAAATATGCTTCGAGAGTTTAAAGGAGGGGCAGTTGTTCAATTTGCAGGCATAGGTGAATTAATTGAATTACATCTGAACGTTTCATTTACCTCAGCATTAAGGATTGTTATCAATAAGAAAGTTAAACTTAATGCTTTAGAGAAATCAGTCATACAAAAGGCAAGTGAAATTATGCAAGAAACCAATTTAAATTATTTTTATACCACATTTTTAATGGCAGATCAACAGTTTGATCCCGAAATGACTAAAAGGATATTCAATTTGATTAACAAAAAAATTTTTCAACCAATTAATTTAAATTTAGAAGAATAATGAAGAATATTAGAGGAAAAAATATCAATCAATAAGATTTGAATTAATAAAATAGGTTTTCGAAAATGAAAGAAATAATTTGGATTTATATCATTGATAGCTCTGGAGCCACTATTTTTAGTTATGATAATTATGTTAAAGGAAATTCTGAAGTTAATCACACAATATTATCCCACTTCATCTATGGTTTACGAGCAATAGCTAAAAATATGGGGGAGGATGAAACCAAAGAAGTTGAGTTAAATAAAAATAAGTTTTTCTTAATTAAAGAAAAATTAACGAGTTATCTTTTCATTATAAAAACTAAACCAAGTGCAAAATCTGAGATAATAGATCCAATTTTAAAAAAAATCAAAGAGAAGTTTGTTGAAAAATTTACAGGGCATTTCACATTACCTGTTCAAGATAAGATAGAACTTTTACGATCTTTTAAAGAAGACGTCAAAAGAATAATTGAGGGCAAGAATCACCTCTTAAGTTTAATAAAATCACTCTCAAAGATGAACTGAGTTTTTAATGCGAAAAGAAGATGTCGCAGAGGGTTAATATTTAGTAGAACATTATATCTTATTAAAACTGTATTTTATTTCTACATAGATAAAGTTTGGGTTTCGTACCCAATATCCCTTTAAGGGATTTTAGAGAGTCTATCTTCTAATTTCTTCTCCATTTGTTCCAGTTGCTTTTTTACGATTTCTAATTTCTCTTTCTCGGATTCTAATTTTTCTTTCTCGGATTCAATTTTTGATTGTTCAAGGCTTAATTCGGCTTTTTCAAAGGTCAGGTTTGCTCGTTCTGCGACAAATTGCTGACGCTCCTCATTGAATTTTTCTTGTTCTCCTAACCATTTCTTTTTTTCCACTTCTAATTGTTCCCATTCTAATTTCAATTTGTTTCTTTCGGCTTCAAGGTTTTCCCAACCTTCTTTTAAATTTTGCTTTTCTTCTTCAAGTTTCTCCATTTCTTGTATTAAATCTTTTTCTCTCTCGTCAATACTTTTCCATGTTTTCATTTCAGGGGAAATTTTTCCAAGTTTTATTTCCATCTTATTTAATAAGTCGTTAAAAGCTTGCATTGTAGTAAAAGCAACAGCTTCTACTTCTTCATACTTTTTTAGCATCTCATCAAAAAGTTCTGTATTATTTTGAAGGTCGGGGTGGTTAAGATAATGCAGGAATGTAGTGATTGAAATTTGAGTGTTTTCCTGGAGATTTGATCCAGAAGAACTGTTTAATAATCTTTCAATTCTATTTCTTAAATCTTCAATAGCTTTACCATAATCTGCAATCATCGGTTGTTCCGGTATTTCCATTGGTTTTATCTCTGATTGACTTGGTAATGGTATTTTCTCAATGGGACCTACTTTTCCTATCTTCACACTGAGTTCATCCAGCTTGCGAGTAATTTTTTCCATATGTAAAAAATCATTAGCTTTTGCATTATAATAAAGTCCTACAATTTCTTCGATTTTTCCTGGATCTTCTTGGAGTTTTGGATGATTAAGGTACCAAGCGAGAGACATAAGTTGCTGTTCAGTTTTTGGTTGAAGACCGAGCCATTCTCTACCTTTCTTTTCATTTACTTCTTTTGTTATAGAAGAGATTTTCTCCATAATGTCTCATCTTAAATTAAAAAACTAATCGTGTTAAAGTCTAATTATTCCTAAAATGTAGTTAATAAAGAATGAATTGACTTATTTTTATATTCTTATCATAAAAAAAATTATATTTAAATTAATTGTTTGACACAAAATCCAAGGATTTAATTAAAAATGTGAAGTAAGGAGGACTTTCACATAATAGAAATGAATTATGATAAGTTTGGAAAAGACGCATAATAAAGAGAAAATAGATGAACTGAAATCTATATAAAGGAAAAAATTATATACTAAACTTCCTATATAGTAGAATTTACTATTTTTAGTGAGAGAAGATATAATTACATCAATTGGCAAAAAAAGGGATTTTAATAATTTTAGCCATAACTTATGCCGAATCAACAATAGTTTTTAATAACATCAGTTTTATTGCTCGGAATGGTGATAAGGATATTGGAAACTTAGAATTTTCAAAAATTTTATCAGAGTTAGGATATTAATTTACCAACAAAACTCTCTGAAAGATAGATTAAATAAATAATATTTGTATTATATTCAGTCTGTATGGTTGTTCTACTCTTTAAAAAAATATTTTCCTACAATTCATAGGACAAAAACAAATTAAATCAACCGCATTTATAATATTATTATTTTCCATTAATTTCCGTGAAAAGAAGGATAAATTGGTTGAAATTTTACAATACATTTAAATATGAATCTTTTTATTTGATTTCATGTATAAATATTATACAAATCTGGCAATATTATGAAAAAATTGGGTAAAGGGTTTTGGGCAGTTTTATTTGGTTTAGGGTTTATTTTCGTTCCGGGGTTAATTTTAAATTTAGTTGAAAATAAGACTGATGTATCAAATTTAAAAGATAATAATGAGGAAGAGAAAAAAAAAGATAAGGATAAAATTCAAACTATAGAAGCTATTTGTGATCTTAATCCTAATAAACTTAATTTAAAGAGTAAAGGAAAATGGATCACAGTTTATATTGAACTACCTGAGAATTATGATGTGCATGATATCATCCTCGGGGAAATTTTATTAAATGATTATTTTTCTCCTGAATTAAAGCCATTTAATATCGGGGATAATAATGATAATGGAATTCCTGATTTGATGATAAAGTTTGATAGATCCTCGGTGATAAGTAATCTTGAATCTTCACAATTTGGTGAGATGACAATTTCCGGTAGATTACAGGACGGCATAAAATTTAAGGGTGTAGGCATTATTGAATTAAAAAATTTTTAAATTTTTTTTTTTTTATAAAAATCTATTGAATTCATAGATCCAGAATAATTAATTAATTTTATTTAAAGTAGATGTGATTATTAAAATCTATCAATAGGTCACATTAGGAGATTATTATAACGATAGGTCTACTCTTATTTTAACATTACGAAAAGAAAGGCATAACTAGAGAATCTTACAACATTAATATTTTGGAATTATATTAATAATATTTCTGATTACTGTGTTATAAGTTAAAAGAAGAAGGAGCTGATAATACTAATTTTTAAATTCTTTCACATGATGTTTTTGACGTAAATAATAAATAAATAAATAATCGTTTGACTATATAAATATCAAATAACTCATTAAAAACATAATCTATAATTTTTGATAACTGAAATCTATCTTTTTCGAGGTATACTTCTTGTCAATAAGTAGAGATAGTTTATTTGCTGACTTATTTAAGAATTTTTTGAGAATAAATAAGGAAGTTGAAGCAATTATAGTTTCTGATCAAGATGGATTGATAATTTCTGGAGAACGAAGAAAGGATATTGATATAGAGTTAGTTTCAATTATGACTGCAATTGTCAATCCTGTTATAGAGAGATTTCGTGCTGAATTTTCATATAAAAAATTTGGAACCGCAAATTTTGATACAGAACAAAATCGAATTTTATTTATTTCTATAACTGAAAATATAACCTTGAGTATAGTTTTAGAAAATCTTGCTTCAATTGATAAAATAGCACCATATGCCTATTTTTTAGCAGAAAGATTAGCTCAGATTCTATTCGCAAAACCTGATGATTTGATTGAGGTCTCAATTCCTAATTTTGAATATAAAACAGAAGGATATTCTGGGAGAGATAATATAACTTATCCAATTGGATTAGAATCAGGAGGACAATATAGATTTAAATTTATTATTATAGGTGATCATGAAGTTGGGAAGACATCAATCTTACGCAGATTTGTAGAAGGGAGATTCTTAGCAGATTATCGTACTACTATCGGATTGAACGTGTTAGATCATAATTTCGAATTCTTTGGTAATGAAATTAGTCTCTTTCTCTGGGATATAGGAGCTCAGCAATATTTTAAAAGATATCGTAAGGTATATTATAAAGGTGCACAGGCTGCTTTTATTGTCTTCGATTTAACACAAAAAGATTCTTTTTACAATGTAATGAATTGGTTTAATGAATTGATAGAATTTAGAGAAAATGAGATCTCAGTTGTAATTGTTGGAAATAAACGAGATTTAGTAAATGAAAGAGAAGTTGATTATGAGGAAGGAGTTACATACGCAGAAATGTTATCTGAAAAGTATAATAAAAAAATATCATATATCGAAACAAGTGCGTTAACAGGAGAGAATATTGAAGAAGCTTTTGGGATTGTGGCGTATCATTACATTATGTTAAGTAAAGAGTTAGAAGAAAATAACTTAAAAAATATGATTTTGACTGAAATCAATTCAATCTTAGAACATAAAAATATGCTTTCTATTGCATTTATATCAAAGGACCATTTAAATAATCCTGGTTTAAAGCTTTTAACAGAGATCCCGCAATTAGATTTAATTTCAAAAAAAGGTAAAAAAGATAAAAAAATCTATAAATCATCAAATGGTTTAATTTTGGAAAGTTATAACTTCGATTCTATGAAGGTTTCTGATTCTGATGGAGTTTTTATAATTTTTGATGGTAAGAATAGCGATTCTATTGACCCTCAATGGAACAATGTAATAATGAAAATCATAGAAAGTCTTAAAGACAACACAGTAATCTTAATTGGTATAATAATCAGGAAAGAGGTTGATTGGTCAGGAATGATGAGTCAATTTAATTTTTATACAAAATTAGAAGAAAAGCAAATTTCATATTTCATATTTAAAATTGCCTCTGAATCTCGATTGGAATTATACGAACAGTTAAATATTATGTTCAATACCATTAGGAATCTTTGATTAAAAAAAAGATGAAAAAAATAGAAATTATTTATAAATTTATATTTAACTTATCTATGAAAATATTCTTTTAGCGTATGCTCAACTAACCCTTTTTCTTTTAGATCATAGAATAATTCATCTGTACTATGGATGATTATTTCACTTGATTCATGAGTCTCATGTAAGATATCTAATTCTGATTTATTATACAAATCTATGATTTCATTAAATGCCGTCTCATAAGCACCTTTTAATCCAATCCACGTGGAAAATAATTCATGATGAATAATTCTAATATTCTCTTGATATTTTATTTCTTTATATGGGGGGACTTCAATTGTTTGTGTTTCAATGTTTTTGGGCCATTTAATACCGACAATTATTAATTCCGCAAATGGATTCTGGAATGTTTGACATAATTTAGTAATATTTTCATTAGAAATATCTTCAGTGTAGATGATTTGAATTGATTTTATTTTCTCTCTAATTGAGGGATCTATATCTACTGCCAATAATTTATTATCAGTAAGAATCAAACCATGGATTACGTCTTGAACATCATCATATATTTGAAGATTGGAATAATATTTAATACCAATTTCATCAAAATATTTGGTTAATAAATCATTAATACAGGCATAAACGATATCTATCTTTTCCGTTAATATAAGTGTCTCTATCGTTTCTGGTATAGCAGTTTCTTTAGTATCAGAAGATTCTTGACTTTCAACATATATTTTAAGATTATCAGAGATAAGTTTACTTTCTTTATATAATTCAAGTGCTTTTGAATAATCTCCTGATATAGCAGCATTTTTAGATTCAATCTCATATTGATCTTTTAAATATTCAAGACCTTGAAGTGCAATATCAACTTGTTTTTGACGGTATAATTTTGCTTCTTGGGAATTACCAAGAAGATCTTCAATTATAATCAATTCACCTGTGAATTCTGCTGCCTTTGTATATTCTTTCTTTTCTTCTAAATACTTAATGTATTTGAACACTTTTTCTTTTCTACCATTTAATTCCCCATGGCTCTTATCTTTGAGTGTTTCATAATCCATTAATTTTAATTCTTCATGAATTTCTAATTCAGGTTTAGGTAGTGGCTTCTTCTGTGAAATTTGTACCGGTTTAGCCTTTTTACTTTTTGATTTCTTGAGGACCACGAATCCTACTACCCCACCTAAAGCTGCTCCTATTATAACAATAATAATCCAAATAGGAAATTCTGACGAGGAGGGAGTAGGACTACTTGATATTATAGAAAAACTACCTGGTGAAGCAATACTTTGATGACCTGCTCCATCAATCTGATATAAAAAGAAATAATAATCTCCTGGTTGAAGAGTTTCAGTATATTCATAATAACTCTCTGTTACGTTCACTTCGAATATGTATCCCGGTGTAGTTAAAGGATTTGGTTCATTGTCTATTATCAATCTATATTTTATTATCCCAGAAGGATCAGAACCATCGCTCCAGTCAAATATTAAAGTACCATTCACGTTTCCTTGAGGGAAATCTATTAATGTCGGTGCTGCGGGGGCAATAGTGTCTTTATATAAAACAAGCATAAGGGAATCATTTAAATGATTAACACTATCATTCGCATAAATATAGATATAAAATTCTCCTTCTAAGAGGTTACTCCAGATTGATGGATCAAGTTGTTGATTTATATTATTCCCCAACAATACAATACTAGTATTAACTTCGTACCAAATTGAATCAAGATTTGCATCAGTTGCTAATACATTGATAATTGGTGCTTCTCTCCAATAGGTATTATTCAAAGGAAGATTTAGTGTGAGTGTGGGATTTAAAGTATCTTTTATGATTGAAACCTCATCAAATCCTACCACTCCCAATGTATTATTGAGATAGAACCAAATAATTACTGGTCCATTCCCTTGATCGTCCCATGCCGATTGATTTATAATCCCTGTTAGACCTAGAAAGGTATAATTGGTAAATCCATCATCTAAAGTATACCATCTTGCATCTAAATTACTACCACTTATATCAACGACGAAATTAGGAGCTGTCTCATTATATACATCATCTAAAGTAGGAGTATCAATTGTTATTATGGGAACGTAAATATCTTTATACACTTCAACATCTGTATAGTTCAAATTACCGAGAGTATCATTTGCATAGAAAGTAATAGTAACTGTTCCATTCCCAACTTGGTCCCATACTCCCTGAGCGATAAATCCTGTCCATGTGTAATTAGCTGTTACAACTGTTCCGTTGTCTAATTGATACCATTGATCATCTAAATTAGGGTCATTAAAGGCTATAGTTATGTTTGGAGGGGTAGAGCCAAATAGATCATAATTGTTTGGTTCCGAAATAGTAATTAGAGGGGCAATGATATCTTTTCTAACTAGGACCTCAGTATAATTTAGATTTCCTAGTGTATCATTTGCGTATAATCGAATTATTGCTGTTCCATTCCCAACTTGGTCCCATACTCCCTGAGCGATAAATCCTGTCCATGTGTAATTAGCTGTTACAACTGTTCCGTTGTCTAATTGATACCATTGATCATCTAAATTAGGGTCATTAAAGGCTATAGTTATGTTTGGAGGGGTAGAGCCAAATAGATCATAATTGTTTGGTTCCGAAATAGTAATTAGAGGGGCAATGATATCTTTTCTAACTAGGACCTCAGCATAATTTAGATGTCCTAGCGTATCATTTGCGTAAAATCGAATGGTAATATTTTCATTTTCTTGAGCCTCCCAGAGTGTTTGATCAATCGTCCCTGTTTCTGCAGTAGAAGGAGAAGAATTGGTAAAACTTCCATCCAATGTATACCATATGGAATCCAAATTTTCATCTATAACACTGAGATTATAATAAGGTGCTGTCCATCCAAATAAATCATCTGGGTTTGGCAAGTTAATGGAAATCTCTGGTGCTGAAGTATCTTCTACTATTATATTTTCAGTTCCAATATAATAAAAATTATCAGGTTCATATTGATTATTATATTCAGTAGCAATCCATTCTGCTGAACGAGAAACATTAGATAAACGAATTTCGTCTAAGGTCCCATTAAGATTATCAGGACTCCTAGCTATTGTTAATGTGTCAGTTATAGTTTCTATAGCATTTGAAAAAGTATCTGAAATATCTAAAGTCCCATTAATATAAATTCTCCGATTACTTCCGCTTCTTGTACATACGACACTATACCAAACTCCTAAAGGAAGTTTATATGCGCTCACTAAAGAATCACCATTAAGCTGGAAATAAACACCGCCATCATCATTTATCCATGTAGAATAAGCTTGAGTATAATTTCCTTTAGTTAATATATCAGGATCTAAATCATCAGAAAAGCTTTCTCCATTTACCCAAAATTCAATTGTAATGTCGCCAGTTATATCTAAAGAATTATCATTCCCACAATCAATATAATCATTATCTCCATCAAATTCTAAAGAGCCATCAATCTTTCCAGTTACTTGATCTGTAGAACTCATCGACCCATAAGATGTACCATCATTATTATTGGAAGTAGAGTCATACACTGTTTCTGTAGGATCTTCGGATAGATGCCAAATTCCTACAAAATTATTATCCCAAACTTCAGTTGGATTTTGACGCGAATTCATAGTAGAATTTCCATAATACATTTCAATGATAGTATCTGTGAATGGAGATAACAAAGGAATCCTAACCCATGCTACTAATTTGGCTTGAGTGCCACTATAAGTTTGGTTGAAATATTCTATTTCATGATCAAGCCACATGTTATTAAAACTAAATGCTATATCATTTCCATATTCTTGAACTTTATTTTGATCGTGCAAATCTGAATCTAAAATGTTAATTAGGACGGGAAAATTAATAAGATTTTCGATACCATTAACTTTTGTATGATCTATTATAATTTCTTTGTAATATTTGAAATGATCATGATTTGGAGGATGATGTATCCCATATTCTTCTCCAACTGAATAAAAAGAGTTTGGATCGTATTGATTGTTATATTCAGTAGATATCCAATCAGCTGAACGATTAATGTTTGAAATATGAATCTCATCAATAGTTCCATTAAAACTCATTCCATCATGAGTATTTCTACCAATATTTATATACCTAGGATTATTCCTTACAGTTCCGCTGTGAGGAGTAGAACTGTCAAAAGATCCATCTAAATAAATATTTAAATCTCCGTCATATACAAACACAAAATAGGTAAATTGCGTAGTAGGTAAAGGTACAGATGAATCTACATATTTAAATCCTGATGTTGTCCAAATATTAACTCTAGGTTCCCCCGTGTCTCGTAATTCCATACCTGCATCAAAACTACTAACATCGGTAGTATTATCATATTCAATTATTCCACAATAATCTGACTGAGTGTCAAGGGGTTTTATCCAAGCAGACATTGTAAGACTTGAACAACCGGCTAGAAGATTATTTTCTTCTGTAGCAATGTTGTCATCATTTCCGTCAAAATTTATGCTTCCATCTATTTTCCCAAGAATTTGATCTCCAGTATCCATTGAACCATAAGAGTTCCCATCATTATTATTTGACGTAGAATCATCGATTATTCCTGTAGGATCTTCAGATAAATGCCAGACGCCCACATAATTATCATCCCAAACTCCAGTTGGATTTTGACGCGAATTCATAGTAGAATTTCCATAATACATTTCAATGATAGTATCTGTGAATGGAGATAACAAAGGAATCCTAACCCATGCTACTAATTTGGCTTGAGTGCCACTATAAGTTTGGTTGAAATATTCTATTTCATGATCAAGCCACATGTTATTAAAACTAAATGCTATATCATTTCCATATTCTTGAACTTTATTTTGATCGTGCAAATCTGAATCTAAAATGTTAATTAGGACGGGAAAATTAATAAGATTTTCGATACCATTAACTTTTGTATGATCTAATATAATTTCTTTGTAATATTGAAAATGATCATGATTTGGAGGATGATTATGTATCCCATATTCTTTTCCGATCGAGTAAAATAAGTCAGGTTTAAATTGGTTATTATATTCTGTTGCAATCCAATCAACAGAGCACTCTTTATTTAAAACCCTCAATTCATCAATTAAGCCTTTATAACATTGCACAGTATAATCTAAATTTATACCTATCGTAGCATTGTTAGTATTATAATCTATATTCGTAACAAGTTCATCAATTTGTTTTGTACCATTAATGTATAATTTTAAAGTTGAGCCATCATAAGTACCTACTAAATGTGTCCATATGTTATCATTTATCTCATAATCAGAAATAGCATATCCAATACTAATCCCATCTCCAGCAGCTATGCGTGCTTCTCTGCCAGAGTTAGAATGAAAAGCTTCAACCCTAATACCAATCGAATCCGAATATGAAAAACCATTACAATAAATTGGAGAACGTGTATCTACCGTATCATTATAAATTCCACTATACCATGTTTCAATTGTAAATGCATTAGTCAGTTTTAATCCTAAATCTGATCCTAAATTTATATAATCATTTAATCCATCAAATTCTAAGCTTCCTGCAATCTGTCCTTCTACTTGATCATTGCTAGTCATTGAACCATATGCAGTTCCATGATAAGAATTATAAGTACTATCTTTAAGTTGAGAATCACTAGGATCCTCTTTCAAATGCCATACACCCATATAATGAGTATTCCATACTCCCTTTGGATTTTCTTGAGAATTCATAGTAGAATTTCCGTAATACATTGTAATATGAGTGTCGATTGTGGGTGATAGTGAAGGGATTCGAACCCAAGCTACTAATTTAGCGTGAGTTCCATTAAATGTTTGATTAAATAACTCAATTTCATGATCTAACCATACAGTACCATTAGAAAAAGCAATATCATTACCATCAGGTCGACAATGATGACGCAAATCATAATCCTCAATGGATATTAACAAAGGAAAATCAATTAAATTCATGGAACCCATTACTTTACTACTATTAATAGAAAATGTCTTATAATAAAGGAAGTCATCCGATGAATGACGGTATATCTCTTCATTACCAAGAGTTGAAGTTGGTTCTGGAGACATCAATAATCTAATCTTTAAATCATCATAATACGTAGTATTAGTCGTCCATGTTAAAAAGCCAATCTGAGTATAATCCAAATGATCATTATGAATCTCATCAATTCTTAAGAGCCCATCTAAATATATTTTGTGGTGATTACCAATACTTTCTATTTTAAGATCATACCATTGATCACTTATTAAATTAGACTCATCAGCCCCATCAAATGCAATTTCAAGCCAGCCTGATTCATTTTGTTTACCAAAAGAGATTTCTCTATCCCAATATCCTAGACCGGCACAAAAAAAGTTGCTTTCATTATAATATCTAAACTTTACTCCAACACCAAAACTATTTCCATTTGTTTTAACACGAACTTCAATTGAAGAATTCTTAATATCATACGAATCCAATAGACTTGTACAATCTTGGGTACCTGAATTTTCCCGATACTCATTATTAAAAACTGACCAAGTCCCAGATATAGTCGACCAGCCATTAGCTGGTCCATTTCCTTGAGTAAAATCATCAAAAAAATCATAAATTTTACTTCTATTCATAGGTGGGCTAAGAGCATAGGGATTGCCATAATAAAGGTAATAGTTTGTATCAGATGTTTCTGGATTAATTGTGTCTTGAGTTTTAAACCATATTTGAGTGTCAATTGTATTAAAATTGGATTCATTTATGCGATCAATTTCTAACCAAGCCTTATTAGAGGAGTTATACCATACGATTCGAAGGTCATTTCCATCATTTCGAAGTTTACCACTAGAAATTAATTCAATTGTGTTAATTGAAATATTAACAGAATATCCTTGTGGAATTGTATCAATATTTATATTTGTAATATTTATAGGAGTTCGATAATTATATAATGAATTCCACCAATTGCTTGATGAATTGAGTGGCGATTGAGCAAGGTGAATCTTATTGTTATAAAAATCATCAAGATTACTATTAAAATCCTTATTTTTTACAAAATTGTCTTTTATATCAATTGTGGATAAGGAAATAGACGTAAAGAGTAGTATTAAAATCAAAATTTTAAATTTAACCTTTTTCAATTTAAATCTCCTATTCTTGTATGTTTTTTTAATACTATAGATAAATACTAAGATTTACATATAGTGTTGGGACTTTTAAATAATTCTTAACAATAGTCATTATTACATTAGAAAAAAGATGTTTCAGAAATTATAGGAATTAAAATAAAAGCGTTTCTTCAATCATTATAGAGCAATCTATGAAAATAGCAATTTTCAAAAGGTCTTATATATATAATTTGAAACTTAGAGTAGATTTTATATAAGTTTGTTAAAAAAAAGTAATTCAAACCATCCCAAAACAAGTCAAAAATTAGTTTACTTTCTAAGGAATCCTTTTTAAACACTCAGCTTTTTTGGTTCTAAATGCTTCAATATTTTTTATTTCTTCTTCTCTTCCTAATTGTTCCAATAATTGAGAAATTTTCTCACATTTTTCATAAAGTTGAGCAGCGGTTTCAAATATATTATTTTCTATTGATAATTCTGCTTTTTGATTTAATTCAAATCTATATTTTTCTAAATCTACTAATTTCAAATCATTATTTTGAAAGTAGTTAACTAATTCTGACTGATAAAAACTTACTGCTTCTGTATCTTTTAATTTGTGTGATATGGTAATTATCTCCTGATACAATTCAAAAATTTCGACAGAGTTTCTCTCACCTTTTACTTTTTCCAATATTTGTAATCTCTTTTCACGTTCTTCTATTAATCCTTCAATTCCAGAGATCAAATCCGAAAACAGCTTTGCTTCTTCTTCTCTCTCTAAATTTATAAGAAGATCTCTTCCGAGCTTAAATTGCTCTTGAGCCTCCAAATATGCCCCTTCCGCAAAGAGTTCTTCCCCCAAATTTTTAATTTCGTTAATACGAATTTCTATTTCTTTTTCCTTGGTTAAGCTTTGAATTTCTTCCTCTTGCAAGGTAAATTTTGGGCTTGTAAGTTTATTAAGATGGGAAGAAATAATCTTAAAGGGTATCTTTTTACGTGATGGTATTATTTCCTTTTTTAACTTTCTTTTTACTAAAACTATAATTGTTAGTGAACCAATCACACTTGCTAATATTATCACAATTATAATTATGAACATACTTTCACCCAAGTTTTCTTTTATAGTAGTAGTCATATCTTTGACAATGAAGTTTCCAGTTATTATTTTCCAATTGTTTTGCATATCTTGTATGTATATTTTATAAGAATGAATTCCTTCAGAAGTAGGTTTCCACTTACTCCAATTCCAAGTATTGTTACCTATAAAAACCATCGTGTGATTTACAGAATCGTATTCTAACAAGGTTTGATTTACTCCTGAACCAGGATCATCAAAAACTTTAATTGTAATAGTTTGATTTTCTCCTATTTGTAAAGGATCCGCATTTATAATTAGATCTGAATAAGTTGGTGGAGTTGTATCAATCACTTCGATTGTACCTATAGTAGAATTCCAATTAATATAATTATCTTCCATCCATATCGTATAATTATGATTACCTACACTACTAGGTTGCCAAGAGTCATATTGCCAAGTATCACCACCAATATTGATCATGGTATGATTTCTGATTACATAATCAGAGTCTTCAAATTCTATTAATGCTTGATTAATACCGAAGGGATCAGATATATTTGTCGTAATAATCTCAATTTCACCCAATTCTAGAGGATCTGAACTTTCTACTAGATTTTCATAAGTTGGAGGTGTATTATCTAACTTTTCTTTTGAACTTATGGTGAAGAATGATTTAGGATCAAATTGGTTGTTAAATTCAGTAGCGATCCAATCTGCTGTAAATGGAGTTTCTGCAATACGAAGCTCATCAATATTACCATCGAAGTATCTGAAATTTTCATTTGTTACTCCTCCAATATTCCAATCATTCCCAGTATTAATAATATTGCCAGAATTTGACTGAGTATTATCATTATTTCCATCAATATAAAATTTAATATCATTTCCATCGAATGTGACAGCTACATATTGCCAAGTGTTTAGAGATAAATTGGATAAAGACTCAAAGTCCAACCAAGTAGAACTAATATTAATTCCCAAACCTAACCTCTGTTTATAGGACTCCAAACCTTGGGATCCTATTCTAAATGAGAATGTAGCATCAGTAAATATTTCCTCATCTCCAATAATCTGGTGAATATAATCATCATCTCCTTGACCCCAGCCTTTTGGCTTAATCCAAGCTGATATTGTAAGATTTGTAAATGATCCAATATCATTTACCCCAATATAGTCATCTCCACCATCAAAATCTATTGTCCCATCAATCTGCCCTGATATTTGATCATCTGAAGTCATAGTACCAGCAGCAGTTCCATCATTATCATTGGAAGTGGAATCTTTAATGTCTCCTGTGTTTCCTGGTCCAGGATCCTCTTTTAAATGCCAGACAGCTTTATAATCAGTTGTCCAAACTCCTTTAGGATTTTGGTGAGATCCCATTGTATTATTTCCAAAATACATGGTAATCTTTGTATCAATAGATGGCGATAATGATGGAACTCTAACCCATGCTATTAATTGAGCATGTGTTTCATTATATGTTTGATTGAAAAGTTCGATTTCATAATCCAACCAATTAGAGCCATCATAAAATGCAATATCATCACCATCCGGTTGCGCATAGGCCTGTAAATCAGAATCTCGAAGTTTAATTAGGATAGGAAAATTGATAAGATTTTCCGAACCATTGACTTTTGTGTTATCAATGACAATTTCTTTATAATACTTAAAATCGTATATAGAAAGCACTGTTTTGGCAGTGTTGACAGAATAAAAATTATCAGGGTCATTCTGATTGCTAAACTCGGTTTTTATCCAATCTAAATCTAAAGCTGTATCAATAACACGCACTTCATCGATATCACCATTAAATTCTTGATCTATTGTATCAGTAGCTTTTCCAATATACAAATCTGCATTCCCAGTAATAGATATCCCATCCCAAGAATTAGATGCTACTAATAAACCATCTATATATATAACTATTGAGGTGTCATTCGCAGTAGCAACAACATAATGCCAATCTCCATCATTTAAATTGGTCCATCCATAAAGTACATTTGAATTATTATCAACAAAGAAAGCAAAATCATTCTGATTTAATTTTCCAAGCCAGTAATTACGTTTAGATTCTTCACCACCCCATTTATTCATTATTAATCCAACATCATTATCGGAATCTGTGCTTCTAAACCATGCAGAAATACTGAAATTTGAAACAAATTGCAATGAAGAAGAATTAGATATTTTTACAGCTCTTTCATTAGAGTCATCAAAGCTAACACCACCATCAATCTTTGAAGTTGTATCATTGATTGGAGAATTCATAGCTTTTCCATTATTATTATTAGTAGTTGAATCATAATAATAAGAAGATGGATTTGTTATGCCTTCTCCTAAATGCCAAACTCCCTTATAAATGGAATCCCATACGCCAGACGGATTTTGCATGGATATCAATGTAGAGTTTCCATAGTACATATAAATTATAGTATCCTTACTGTTATAGAGAATTGGAATACGAACCCAAGCAATTAATCGAGCATGAGTTTCGTTATAATTTTGATTAAATTCATCAATCTCATGATCTAACCATTCAGTTCCGTTATAAAAAGCAATATCATCGCCATCTGGTTGAGTATGGTTTTGTAAGTCGGAATCGAAAATAGAAATAAGCAAAGGATAATTAATAAAATCCCTTATTCCAAAAACTTTCGTATGATCAATGGTTATTTCTTTATAATATTTAAAATGGGATGGAGAAAGGGTCATTTGGGCAGTGCTTACTGAATAAAAACTATTAGTATCATTCTGGTTGTTAAATTCGGTTGCAATCCAACCTGCTGAACGAGCAGAATTAGAAACGCGAACTTCATCAAGTTTAACAGAAGACCAACTAGTAATTTGTCCACTATTATCACCACATATCGCGTTCATGTAGAATGGATGTATACTATCAATACTACCATAACTAGTGACTGACCTTGTCCCATCTTCATTACCATCAAGATATAATCGCAGATAAGCCTCATCTCTTACCATGACGAGATGGTGCCATTTATTATCACCATAACTTTCACCCGAAATGATGTTTGGGTTTACCGGTTCGCTATCATCATCAATTTCGGCCCTTATCTGACCCGCGGGTGTGTTAAACGAAAGATAATACCTTTTACCCTGAATGACGGCTCCCTTTCCAGCAATAGCACCCCAGTCTACACCATCATAATTAAACCACATTGATAATGAAAATTCACCTGACCCCATATTTAGAGAAGTGTCGTTTCCACAATCAATAAGATCATAATCATCATCAAAATCAATACTCCCATCGATCTGTCCATTTTCCTGATCACTAGTATTTAAATTACTTACCATCCCATGATTACTTTTTGATGTACTATCTTTCATTTGAGGTGGGGAACCTGAAGGATCCTCACTTAAGTGCCAAACTCCTTTATAACTGCTGTCCCAAACACCTTCTGGATTTTCCTGAGATTCCATGGTGGAATTTCCATAATACATACAAATTATTGTATCTATTGACGTGTGAAGGTTCGGAATCCGAATCCAGGCAATTAAGTGCGCATGAGTAGTATTATAATTCTGATCAAAGAGTTCTATTTCATGATCTAACCAATCACTATCGTTAGCAAATGCAATATCACTCCCGTCTGATTGAACCTGATCATGTAAATCTGAATCCAGAATGGAAATTAAAATGGGAAAATTCTTATGATCACCAGTTCCATTAACCTGGTTGTGGTCAATTGTTATTGTTTTATAGTATTTAAAAATGTATTTATCAGGAGGACCACTTGAAGAAGTATGAATTAAAGATTTTGAATCCTCCATTAAGTTCTCAGAATTTTTTATATTAATACTGTTATTTGGAAGGAGAATAATTGAAATAATATTAAAAACGAGGATAGAGAAAAGGAAATAACAATATTTCCTTCTTTTAATATATCTTTTTCCGATCGTTGTTTTTCCATCTCATTTAATTTATTTCCAAAATTGAATGTTTAAAGCAAGTCTAATAAATTCTTTAAGCAAATAGGTCCACTATATCCTTATTCTTAAAAATAAAGAGAGAACGTTTATATAAATTTATTCAATTTTTACAGCAGAGTATAAAAAATTGTTTTGAAGTTTGATCCAATCGAAATCAAAGTGAGATGAAAACTTAAACACGGTACAGAAAATTCAATTTTCTTGAAGTTGATCAACAATTTTATGCGAAGTATTGGATCATATTACACGTGTATATTGAAATGCTTTATAATATAAAGGTAAAAAATCATAGTATTTATAAATACACAGTTTCCTATATTAACTATGTTAAATTTTTTTGATATTATCCTAAATTGACTACTTATCATCAATGTTTACATTGATTTAAATATGTAAAACGCTATTTTTTTACATAACTGTAATTCTTCTAAAAGAATATATTTTAAAAAGGAAGAAGGGGTTTTAGGTTGAAGGCATATAGGCAGCAAGCTCGATTTTTATTCATCCTATTTATATTAAGTTCAATTTTAATTATTACTTGGGTGAATTATGATATTCAAATTAATGATTTTACCGACGATAAGAATAAAATTAATTATGATAGAGATTCAGGAATTAAGCTTTCAAATAATCCTCCAAATGAAGATTATTTTAACTATTATAAGGAAATAACTATAAATCATTTAAAAGTATCTGAGGATCTTACTAATTTTCCTTTATTAATTTCTTTATCCGATGTTGATTTACATGACCATACCCAAGCAGATGGAGATGATATTGCTTTTTCTAACGGAACTGATTGGTTGGATCACGAAATAGAACTATTTAATAAGAATGGTACTCATGCTCGATTAGTGGTATGGATCAGGGTACCTTCACTTTCAAGCACAACTGATACTAAAATCTATATGTATTATGGAAACTCATCGATGACATCACGACAAAATCCTAGTAGTGTTTGGAGTTCAGATTATAAAGCAGTTTGGCATTTACATACAACATTATTAGATTCGACTTCAAATAACAATGATGGAACAAATTCTGTACCTGGTCCTGATGATGTGTCAGCGTTTATTGGTAATGGTCGAGATTATAATGGAGCTTCATCAAATGGGGATTATTCAAATATGGGTTCAGACTCCAGTATAGATAATGTTTTTGATGGTGGAGCAACTATTTCTGCCTGGATTTATCCAGAAGGATGGGGCGGAGGGGATTATGGTCGAGTTTTAGCCAAGTCATCTGTTACAGATGGTACTGATGGATGGGTCTTATGTGTTGATGGAGCTGAAGCCGAACCGGAGCAATTAATATTTTATCGAGGAATCCATAAATCTTCACCTCCTGAGTCCGATACTAGAGGTCTTTGGTATACAGGTGGATATACTATAGATCCTGATCAATGGAATCATGTTTTAGTGACTTATGATGATAGTGTATGTGATAATGATCCTATTATATATATAAATGGAGTATCACAATCTCTTACAATGGAGCCGCCTCCACCAGATACCGGATATGCAATCGATGATATTTCTCAATCATTATATATTGGTAATTATGGAGGCGCAGCTAAAGATAGAACATTTGATGGTCTAATTGACGAAGTTCGGATCTCATCGGGGATAAAATCATCTGGCTGGGTTCTAACAGAATATCGTAATCAAAACGATCCTAATTCATTTTATTCGGTTAGTGCTGCAATTGCAATTGATACTCTATCTCCGAATGTAACAATAAACTCACCGAATCAAAATGATTTATTTGGAGATAA
>JBHLOJ010000143.1:0-6978 GCA_048940605.1 Promethearchaeota archaeon | reverse complement strand
TAGGTGGAATTATTGGACATAAAAATCCGGAAAGCTATACCGGATGATGCAGAGATTATATCCCAAATATGGGAAGTTATATGTGCCGAGAGAATTTATTCAGCGGTAAGCACACCCTTTACCGTTAAACAAGAAAGGGAATACATCTCCTCTTTATCAGAAAGAGAAGGAATTTTTATAGCAGAATTCAATAATAGGATTGTTGGGTTTCAGAGTTTAGATCTCTGGTCTAAAGTCATTGATTCTTTCAATCATGTATGTACAATAGGTACTTTTATCCTTCCAGAATGGAGAGGGAAAGGAATTAGTCATATTTTAGCTACTCATACATTTGAATTTGCCAAAGCTCATAATTATGACAAAATGGTTATTTATGTGCGAAAAGGAAATGAAAGGGCGATAAAATTTTATCAGAAATTAGGCTTTCTTATTAAAGGGGAATTAGAGCACCAAGTTTTAATTGATGATGAATATGAAAATGAAGTGTTTATGGAAAAATTTCTATAAAAAAATAGATGTTTAATTGTTTTGAATTTCATTTCTTAGTTTTACTAGTCTATCAGGAAAATTTGACATCATAGCATCAATATATTGCCCTTTATAATTCATTCTTAAGAATTTTCGAATAGATCTATTAAAGAGCAAACCCCATACACAAAATTTAAAACCAAAGTCTTTAACCATTTTAAATAACTCGAAAGTTGCTACATTAAAATTTACATTAATCCCCTGAATATTTAATTCCTTCATACTTTCCAATTCAAGATGTTCTTCTCTGATATCTGAATGTTTTAGGAAAATTGTATTAATCAACATTACATCTTTATCGAAATCTCTAATTTTGGAAAATATGTCAACTAAGGGAAATGGATCGATTGATGTCTTAGCAATCTCAATTTTATCAAGTAAATTAAACTCTTTAGCAATCTCTATGACTCTTATTCCAACCTCAGGAGCTCTTATATCGAAATTGTATCTGAGGTTAGAATTTTTAAACTCATCAAATAATTCCGGAAGGGTTAGAATTGGTTCTTTATTATCGAGTTTAAATTTTTTTATCTCATTACTATTTAGCTTATTAATTGGTATTTCCTCACCATTTTTTTTAAAATTTCGCTGAAAAGTTAGAAAGATTTCGTTGTCCTTAGAGAGTTGTGCTTCTGTCTTGAATCCATCAACACCCATCTCAAATGCCTTTTTAAATGAGGATAGACTATTTTGAACACCAATGAAACCAGCTCCTCTGTGACCCCATACAAATGTTTTATTCATTTTATAACACCACCTCTTCATTATTAATTTCTGCAGCTAATCCCAGTAAATCAAAATACACAACAGCATACTGAAGATCTCCTTCTATTTTAATATTTCCATCTACGAATTCACGAAAAATAAATTTATTTCCTGCGAGAATATCACTCATAACTTTATTAGAACATTTAACATTGATAGTAGCACCTTCTATTTCTCCTTTGCCACATTTAAATTCACCATTACCAAATTTAACCCAATACTTAAAATCTGGATTTTCTAGGGTTGTTTGTACAATATTTAATTTTAAGGTATCCAATTCTTCACGAAATTCTACATTTTCATCGGATAGGCGCTCAAATCCATAATAAATTTCCATTATGCTACTATTGATGCAGCAATTTTCACAAAGAAATTTGTCAAATGAAACCACACCACACCTTCCCATATCACATTCCCATTTGTTGGTTTCACTATTAATCGTAATGCTATGTCCACATTGTAAAGGTACAGTGTCTATTTTTCTACCGCAATTAGCACATACAAGACTCATCTTATTGTCATCTTTTTTTAAATTTCAATCTAATTGATCATACCAACTTAAATATAATAATTAAAGATTCACGTTATATTTTAAGCAAAAACAGTCTAAACTCTTAATCCCTTTAAGGAATTTATAAAAGAATTTTTATAAGTTATTATCTTTTTATCCATTTGAGTGTAAAACCATATAAATTAAGTATTTTAAATAAAACGTTATTAAAACCTCAAAATATATAAATAGAACTGTTTCTTATTTTAGTACTATTGAAAACCAACCTCAGTAGAATTTCTTTTGGTAAAAAAGAATTCTAGTTGTAAAGGTTGTTTTAACAATTAAAAAAATAAATGTGGTTATTATATTAGAAAAACCAGAGTCGAAAGAACCAGATCTTATATCTAATGATGAATTTAGAAAAAGAAGTACAATATTTTTCAAAAAATACGGTAAAGACTTTGCAGAATTTACTAAGATATTCAATGAAAATCAAATTTCATGGGGAACACTTGTCGAAATGAATGCAGAAAAATTTACAGATAATATTGCTATAAAATTTGAGGATATTACGCTTACATATAGAGAGTTTAATGAATGGGTTAACCGTTATGCCCATTATTTTATTTCAATGGGCTTGAAAAAAGGGGATGTTGTAGAATTAATGATGACCAATCGACCAGAATATTTAATAATTATAACTGCTATTGGTAAAATCGGAGGAATAACATCCTTAATTAATAATGATTTACGGAAATTATCGTTAGTGCATTGTTTACAACTTACTCCTGGAAAATTTATTATAGTTGGTGAAAATTGTTTTAATACTTTTAATAAAGTTAAATCAGAGCTCGATCTTTCACATGTTCAAAATCTATATTTTTTGGCTGATCAAAACTTAATTTCGACTCCTGAAGGTTTTATTGAGCTTTCCCAAGAAGTCAAAAATTTTCCGGTAGAAAATCCTCCAACTACAATAAACGTGAAATCTTCTGATCCCCTTACCTACATATTTACTTCAGGGACAACAGGTCTTCCAAAAGCTACAATTTTTGCTCATGTTACGATGCTGACTAGTTATTATATATTTGGACCTATGTTATTAGAGTTAACGCCTGATGATACAATGTATATCTCACTTCCACTTTTTCATTCGAATTCTTTGGGAGCTGGTTGTGCTTCTACTTTTGGTGCTGGAGCGACTATCGCTATAGGTCGCAAATTTAGTGTTACACATTTCTGGGATGAGATTCGTAAATATAACGCTACAGCTTTTAATTATATCGGAGAAATATGTCGATACCTAATGAATCAGCCTTCTAAACCTAATGATTCAGATAATCCTGTAAGAGTAGTTCTTGGCGCTGGACTTCGTCCAGAAATATGGAAGGATTTTAAAAAAAGATTCAATATTACTAAAATTGGAGAATATTACTCAGCAACTGAAGCTGTTGGGGGTTTTGCTAATTTCTTCTCTTTCGATTGCACTGTAGGCTTTTGTCTCAGTTCATATGCGATTGTCAAATATGATCATGAAGAAGAAAGACCTATCAGAAACGAGAAAGGATTTATGAAACGGGTTAAACGTGGCGAATCTGGATTATTATTATTCGAGATTGCAGGCACGTCTGAATTCAGGGGATATACAGATAAGAAGGCAACTGAATCGAAAATATTTCGTAGTGTTTTTAAAGAAGGAGATAAATGGTTCAATACGGGAGATTTAATGCGAGACATTGGATATAACCACGCCCAATTTGTAGATCGTCTTGGGGATACATTTCGTTGGAAGGGTCATAATATATCTACAACTGAAGTAGAGAAAATTATTAATACATTTGATCAAGTTTCATTTTCAACTGTCTATGGTGTTCAGATACCCGGTACTGATGGAAGAGCGGGAATGGCCGCAATCGTTCCAAATATTTCAGTCCAGGATTTTAATTTAAAAGAACTAGCTAATATTCTGCAAAAAAACCTTCCTCCATATGGTGTCCCCATTTTTCTCAGATTTAAATCGGAATTGACAACCACAGCAACTTTTAAACTCAAAAAAGGGAAACTGAAAAATGAAAGTTTCGATATTGAGGAAATTAATGATCCTTTGTATGTAATTCTACCAGATGAGTCAGAATTTACGTCATTGACAAAGGAAATTTATGAAAATATCCAAAATCAAAATTATAATTTTTAATTTTTTTTTATTTCTTTTTATAACGAAGATAAGTAAATAGTGTTAGAGCTAAACCAAGTAAGATAGTACCAGTTACAACCATTGGAAGTATCAAATTTGGCTTTTTATCTCCAATGTTAATACAATCATTCTCTTCATAATAATTATAACAATAATCATCATCTTTGATACAAACTCTATTATAATGTAATATATTGTGAGAAATCACATTTTGACATGAAAAAGTTAGAAATATACCAAAATCATTATAATTTATCGTATTTTGGATAAAATCATTTAATTGAGATGCATTTATACTAATACCATAGTCATTATCTTCAACATGGTTTTTAGAAATATTATTATAATTACTATTACCTAATAAAATGCCACTAAATTGGTTATTTTTAACTTCATTATTGACAAATTGATTGTATTCTGCATAATTAAAGGTAATACCATATAAGTTATTATTTACAATATTTTCTGAAATCCAATTATAACGGCAACTTGGGAAGTCCCACCATGCATCTAAACATATTCCACAATTTTTATTATTATTGCACTCATTTTTAGAGATATTATTATACCTACTTTCAAGTAGCTTAATCCCATCTTTGTTGTTATTATATATATAATTTCTAATTACGGAAGAATTTTCAGCACCAAATAACATAATTCCAAAATCTTCATTATTAGTTATATTGTTTAACAAAATCTCAGCTTCCCCGGTAATACCAATTCCTCCAAGATTGCCATTAATATTGTTTCCTGAAATATAATTAGAGCCAATCGAAAAAATCCCTAATTGATTTTCAGTTATGAAATTATGGGATATCGAATTGTTACTACCCACTATTATGATCCCAAGATCATTAGATGTACAATTATTTTGTGTTATTAAACCATTACTTACATTAAATAATGTGATTGCTCCTATAGTAGATGGTTCAAGTCCCGTTCCCGAATTGTAGAGTAAACAATCTATAATCTTAAAATAAGCAGTTGAATTTTCAATCAGTATGCAACTTCCCAAACCTCCCCCGTCTATTTCTAATCCTTCTATAATATAAGGATCTGAATAAGTACCTAAACCATTACATATTCCAGCAAGCTCAGCATCAGACCAATTATTATTTATATGAATTTTTCCCGAAATTTCTAACAATTCTAAACTATCATTATCTAGAACAATTTTAGTGCCACTTGTCGTATAGAATTTGGGATTGTTAAAAATTAAGGAAGAAAAAATTAATGTGATTCCAAAAAATAATAAAATTCCTCTATTTATTTTCCTATTAGGCTTCAAGCTTTTTTCACTATAAATATTTCCTATTTGATTAAAACAACTTGAGTTAAAGATTTTTTCTTTCTAAGATATTGTATTATAAATAAGGTTTTATATCTAATTGATATAAGTTGAATTTCAATTACAGATTAAATCTGTGAAACCCAGGATCTAAATAAGGCATTTCAGAATAAATAATGTTAGTTCGTTTCTTTCGCAATTCTTCCAATAAAGCCTTTTCAGTAAATTCGTTAATATTTAGAAAAGTCCATCCGTGTACTCCTCCACTTACTAGACCATCTGGTCTATGCATATCTGTTCCTGTTATCATACCAATCTTGTTATTATTTTTAATGCAGAAATCATAAGATTCATGGTCATATACATTTTCAGGTTTAGAATCATCATTAACAATTTCAATATAATCTATCCCCCAATCTAATAAAGTTTCACGAGATGGATGATTTTTCATTTTGAATTCATATAAACTCCAAGGAATATGATCACATACAACAATACCCTCTATTTCATGGGCCTTATTTATTGTGTCAATGATGAGATTATCTGTCGTTTTATATCTGATTTTGTTTTCCCAATTAGGGATACCTAATATATTTAAATGAATTCTATTGGTAGTTATTTCAATCCCACTTAAAATTAAGATTCCTTTTGCACGATATTCATCTCTAACTTTATCAATCTTCTCTAGATGCCGCATATTATTATGGTCAGTTATAGCTAAAGCATTATAGCCCATTGCGATGTGCCATTCAACATTTTGTTTAATCGTAAGAGCACCATCACTAAATATTGTATGTGAATGCTGATCAAATACAACATTATACTTAGTTTTATCGTATCCAGGAGGAATATGAGGAGTTATATCCTTCCAATCATCATCGGAATAAACCATATATACCAAATTTTATTTTTAAATTCAAAATTTTTAATTTTGCTATGAGATTTTAAAGGATATTGTGAGAAGATCCTCATTTCGAGAAGATTGTCCGACATAAATTATATAATCTATTTTTTCTACAACCCATTCATTCTTATCTTTATCGTAATACGCTAGATCTTTGGCTTTTAGACTCAAATTAATAGTATTTGATTCACCGGGAGTTAACAAAACTTTTTTAAAACCTTTAAGATCCTTGAGAGGACGATCTACTGAGGGATTTTTATATCCAACATACATCTGTACAATTTCTTCTCCTATCATCTTGCCAATATTTGAGATATCAATGCTTACTTGAATTTCACCATCAGTATTGATCATATCTTTATCAATTCTAAGATTATCATATGAAAACGTTGTATAGCTTAAACCAAAACCAAATGGAAACGTGGGATCATATCCCTTTTTATCCATTAATCTATAACCATGATAGTATCCATATTCAATTTCTTTTGTTGCTGCATCGAAATAGGGAAGTTGATCTTCTGATTTTGGAAATACAGCAGGTAATTTTGCACTAGGATTAATGTCGCCGAATAAAATTTCCCCAAGTGCCGTTCCACCTTCCATTCCTGGATACCATAACATCAAGATTGCTGAGACTTCATTTTTCCATGGTTCTACTATTATTGGACCTCCACCCTCCATAGCTACAATACAATTCTCGTTTACGGAAGCAATTGCCAAAATCAATTGTTCATCTTTTTCATGAAGTCTTAACGAGATCCGGTCTCCTGTTCGTTCTTTAGTCCCTGATCCTTCTCCCTCATCTA
>JBHLOJ010000028.1:16345-30396 GCA_048940605.1 Promethearchaeota archaeon | reverse complement strand
TTTCTCATATTAGCATTTTTCAATGCAGTAGCAAGTATTTTTTTACTAACTTTTACACCAGTTCTTAAAACTTTGTTATTTGGGTTGTTTTTAGTTAAATAGATCGATTTTGCCATAGAATAAGTAAGGTTTACAATTGCGTCTCCTAATTTTGCCAATCCTTTATCTGTCCCTAACACTTTTTGGGATTTATTAAGCTCTAGGTCTCTAATTAAAAACTCATAATCCATTAAGATAAGTTGAATAATGGCTTCTTATAAAGTTTTCATAAAAAGATGTTAGAAAAAAGTTAGATAAGTTTTTGAAATAGTTTTTGGACTTCAACTACTTCTTCCCTTAGCGCTTCGATTGCTTCATATAAAATATCCTTAATATTTCGATTTTTATCTTTATCAAGACGAATAAATATTTGGGAGGGAACTATCCCAGTTACTTTATAGGCAGCAGCTTTTACTCCCTCAACTTTTAATAGATGCTTTACAAGAATGTTACAGAAACCATGTGATTGACCTTCGATAATTAATTCATAATCATTCTTGCCAACCTTTTTGGTTAAGTTTAATTTGAGATGCTTATAATCAGGAAATCTAGCTTCTTCTTCTAATTCAAATTCCTCCTCCTCATCCATTTCAATAGCTTCGTCAGCTGTAGATGAAAGAGCGACTTCTTTTTCCTTTTTATCACTTATTTCAGGATACTCACTTTCATCATCATTATCATCATCAAATAGCTCATCTTCAAGGTCGTCTAATTCATCTTCAATTTTCACATCTTTTTTCTTAGCCATTATAAAAACTCCAAATAAACAGGATTTGATAATGAAGAGAATATAAAATAGAATAAAATTTTTATGGTTTCGAAAAAAAGTCTGGTTTTATAGAAATTGATCTGCTAAGTCTTTTAACCTTTCAGTTGCTAGATTTTGGAGATCTCGTGAACCAAATAGAGTAATTTTTATGTTTTTTCCATCAACGTTCGCATTTAAACTAAGATAATTAACTTTTTTTTGCACGTGTTCAAGAAATTTAATTATATTATCTAAGGAGCCACTAGTGTTATAGAAATGAATGACTTTTTTTCCAACTTTCTTCAAAGACAAACACTTTATAATAGTTGTTATAAAAATAATTTCAAGTTGATTTGAAAAAAATTAAAATCTTAAAGGTTCTGAAACATTCATATAATCACTTGCCAATTTTCTTGTTTCAGTATTCCCACATCTTTCACATCTTAACTTATTATGACCAATTTTATTTAGAGGAGTTCCACAAATAACACAATCTGCATAAATAACCCCTAAATCTTTCCCACTCGTACTTAAGTTATATTCATTATAATTTAAGCTAACGACACGAGCTCTTATAATATCAGTAATTTGAAATGCATCTTGAATTTTTTCAATATATTTTTCCGAGATTTGAGAGACATGAATATTACCAAAATAGCCCGAATTAAAATGAATTTTCTTATTTATTGTGTAAAAATTTATTCCGACTGAATACTGCCGTAAGAACAAAATAGGACCTATAACTATATCTCCTATTTTTACAACTTTTCTGTCTTTTTCTTGATGAGTTTTAATTTCAATTTTTCTTTGTTCATTATCAATATCAATAAATCCTGATTTAGCAGCATAAATCTGTCCATCTTTAACAAAAGTTGTTTGTTTATCAGGTAGGAATTCCTCAACAACTCCAAGATACTGACCTGTGAGAACTATATCGTCATTTTTTAAAGATTTTTTATCCAATATTATCGACACTAATCTTTTAATTTCCCAATTTCTTTCTTTATTAAGAACATATTATTAAATAAAATAAATAAATTTATTGTATTAATCATAAAAGAGTAAACATTTTTACGGATGAAAATCAACAAAAAGGAATTAATCTCTATCATCCAAAATACTGAATCATTTACAAAACCTATAGTTGATCTGGAACAATATTGTATTGATGCTCTTAGTGCAGTTGACATAATATTTTTCGCCGGTTTTGAGTATAATGATATTAAAAACAAATTTATAATCGATCTTGGTTCAGGAACAGGGAGATTGTCTATAGCAAGTGCTTATTTAAAAGCAAATTCAGTTTTAAGCATTGATATTGATTTTAATGCATTAAATACTTTAAAAAAAAATATTCGTGTTTTGGGATTGGAAGATATCGTATTTCCTTTATGTATTGACGTTAAACATCTTGAATTTTCAAAAAAGCACCTTTTCAATAATTTAAATGTCACTACAATTATGAATCCTCCTTTTGGAGTTAAAAAAAGAACTGCAGATCGTATTTTTTTAGAAAAAGCATTCTCGTTTTCAAATGTAGTATATTCTATTCATTTAGCTGGAGAAAAGGTTTTTGGATTTATCTCAAAGTTTGCTGAGAGATTTAATTGGCATATTGATAATTACTTTCCTTATAATATGATTCTAGAAAGAAGCTTTCAATTTCACACAAAAAAAGCTAAAAATATTGACGTTAATATATTTAGGTTTGTAAAAAATAGGTAATAAATTATGTATATTATTTGATGGTTATTGAAATTTTTTCCATGAATCTAAATTCTTAGGATAGATTGCTTTATTTCCTAGCATTTCCTCAATTCTGAGAAGTTGGTTAAATTTTGCACATCGATCACTTCGACATGTAGCTCCTGTTTTAAGCTGCCCTGTACATAGACCAACTGCTAAATCTGCAATAAATGGATCCTCAGTTTCTCCAGAACGGTGAGAAACCATAACATTAAATCCATTATTGAAAGACATTTTACATGCATCTATAGCTTCTGTAAGCGAACCGATTTGATTCACTTTTAGTAATAAAGCATTGCCAGCTTTCTCCTTTATAGCTTTTTCTAAGATTTTTATATTAGTTACTGTCAAATCATCATCTACAACTTGCATTGTTTTATCAATTTTTGCAGTTAAATTTGCAAAACTTCTAAAATCTTTTTCGTCAAAAGGATCTTCAATTGATGTAAATGGATAATCCTGAATTAGATCAAGATAATATTGTAATAAATCTTCTTCACTTAGCTTTTTTCCATCAATATTATAAATTCCATCTTCATAAAATTCACTCGCTGCCGCATCCATTCCTAAAACAAAATCAGTACCCATTAAAAATCCCGATTCCTCGATTGCTTCAATTATAATATCAACAGCTTCAGATGTTAAAGATAAATTTGGAGCAAAACCACCTTCATCCCCAACATTAATCGCAGAACGACCATACTTTTTAGCTAATAAGGTTTTTAATGTCTGATACACTTCAGCTACATTCTGAATAGCTTTTGAGAATGAATTAGCACCTATGGGCAAAACCATAAATTCCTGAATTGATAAATTATTTCCCGCATGTTTTCCCCCATTAATAATGTTACAAGAAGGTAACGGCAACAGATAATCTTGTCTCGTTTTACTGAATGCTAATTTATGAATGTGAGCAAATAATGGTATCTCGGATAAATTCGCAGCTAACTTCGCAACAGCTAATGATACAGACAAAATAGCATTTGCTCCCAAATTACTCTTATTATCAGTTCCATCAATGTTTATCATTTCCTCATCGATTTTTGATTGTTCTCGTACATCAAAACCTAACAATTTTTTACCTAGTATCTCATTAACATTAGATACTGCTTTTGTGACATGTTTACCTTTAAATGCTTTTCCTCCATCTCGTAGTTCAAGTGCTTCCAAAACTCCAGTTGATGCACCAGAGGGCACTGCTGCTCTAGCATAAGTTTTTCCGGCATAAACTTCAGATTCCACAGTGGGATTTCCTCGTGAATCTAAAATCCATCTTGACTTTATGTTTGTTATTTTGAATTCAGTCATAAATATCCTTTTTTTTTTTTTAAGATATGAATATTAATAAGGAATTAAGAAAATTTAATTCTTAATATAATCTATTAAAAATTAAATTCCTCTATTAAAACATATGTCTCTTGAGAATAGACCTTTCGTTGAAAAATATCGTCCTAGATTTTTAGACGAGGTAGTAAATCAAAAAGGTATTATTAAACGTTTGAAACAATTTGTTAAGGATAAATCTATGCCTCATCTCATTTTTGCGGGTCCCGCTGGTACAGGTAAAACAACCTCTGCACTAGCAATGGTTAGAGAATTATATGGGCGAAAGATGGCTCTGAATAGAACATATTTAGAATTGAATGCTAGCGATGCAAGAGGTATAGACGTCATAAGGACATTTATCAAAGATTTTGCTAAAGCAAGACCATCAGTAGATATTCCCTTTAAAATTTTAATTCTAGATGAAGCAGATAACATGACATCCCCCGCTCAACAGGCTTTAAGGAGAACTATGGAAAAATATACAAAAAATTGTCGAATGATTTTGATCTGCAATTATTCAAATAAAATTATTCCCCCTATTCAATCAAGATGTGTGGTTTTTCGATTTTCTTCTTTAAGTACCACAGATATCAAAACAAGAGTGAATTATGTGGCAAAACAAGAAGATATAACCTTAACTCCTGGAGGTTTAAATGCTTTAGTAGATGTTTCTAGAGGCGATTGTAGAAGAGCGATAAATTATTTACAATCATGCGGCACGATCTCTAAAAGAATTGATAAAGATATTGTTTTTAGAGTAGCTGGAGAAGTTCCTACAGAAAAGATAAAAGACATTTTAAAGGCTGCTTTAGAAAGACAATTACAATTATCAATTAAGCTTTTAAACGATTTAATCAATGATTATGGCCTCTCAGGACAAAATATTATTAAAAATATCTATAGAGAAATTTATGATTTAAACGTTTCTGAAGATATGAAAATTGAACTCACCAAACTTCTGGCTGAATTTGAATATCGTTTGAGTCAAGGGGGAACGGAAGAAATACAGTTACAAGCATTACTAGCTAAAATCGTGATGCTGCAAGAGGTTGAATAATTGATTCTTAAAATCATAGGATATTTTCTTTTTCAAGAAGAAGCTTTCCATTCTTCTCTTAGATTTTACATCTTCATCTAATTTGATTTTTTCATCATAAATAACGTCCCATAATATTAATCCCCTTGGATCAGATGGCTGATAGGAAAAATTCTTCTGAGGATCAAATAATTGAATGAAATCATCATAGGTGATTTCACCCATTCCTACCTCTAAGACTTTCTTGACCATCCGACGAACTTGCTGACGTAAAAATGCTTTACTTTTAAATTGAAAAATTAGAAAGTCATTTTCAATTGATAATTGCACTGATTTCATATCCCGTATAGGATTTTTATCATTTTTGTCTCTTTTAAAGAAATTACTAAAGTCATGTTGCCCTTTTAAGTATTTACAAGCTTTTTGCATGATTTCAACATTTATAGGACTGGTTTTCTGAAGATGTGAAAGTGGTTTTGGAACAAGATATACATAATGGCGTAATATCGCATTATGTCGAGAATTGAACTCGAGCGGTACTTTTGTATAAGCCCAAATCCCCATCTCATTAGGTAGAGCTGAATTAATCTCCATTAAAACGGGATTTTTTTCCAATATTACAGTAAAGCAAGCCCCCCTAGCAGAAACAAATCTATCTGTTCTGCTCGCTGCTTCAAATCCTGATAGTTTAATATTATGAATGTAGTTTCTTTTTACCAATGCTTTTAAAATACAGTCTTCTACAGTTAAGAAACTAGATTGTCTTTGGGATCCATAATATTTTGCTCTACCGAGATAATAGATTTTAAAAAGATATTTGTTATTTTCTATGGTTATTTGATCAACTCCTTTTAAATCCTTTAATTAAAGATGTAAAAACTCTAAAACATTTTTGTTTTAATTCTAAGATTTTGAATTTTACAATATGTTGGATTAAAGAAAAACATTTTAATCTAAAGGATATTTTTTATATTCAAAATTTAATTATGGTTTATAAATTACCAATTTATTAAAATTTTAAAGGAAATACTATGGTAAGGATTGCTGCTTCGCTTAGAAATTTCTTTGATCGCATTAGAACCTCAATAAGCATAAAAACTAGAAATGTTTTATTTTTCTTAGCAATTTTTATGGTTGTTTTATTAGCTATTTTAATAAGGATGAGTCCAATGTTAAGAGGTCCACGATTAATTAAAGCATTTGATCCTTGGATACAATGGTATAATGCTGAATACCTATCAAAAAACGGTATATATAAATACTTTACATGGCATGATTTTAAGAGCTGGTATCCAACGGGATTTTACCGTGGAATACTGCGTCCAGGTTTGACTTTTACTGTCGTATTTATATATAAGATTTTAACTTTTTTTGGAATTCCTATCTCGCTATATGATGTATGTTATTTTTTCCCTGCATTTATGGGCGGCTTAACTGTTTTACTTATGTACTTCTTGGGTAAAGAAGTTCTTGATCGAGGGACCGGGTTAGTAGCTGCCTTTTTCCTAGCATTTAATCCAGGTTATATGCAGCGTACAATGGTGGGATTCTTTGATAATGAAACAGTTGGGGTTTTTGCTACTTTAATGATATTTTTATTTCTATTAAAAGCCATAAGAACTGGAAGTTTTTTATATTCTATTATTAGTGGTCTTTCTTTAGGGTATTTATCTCTAAGTTGGGGTGGTTATCACTTTGTTTTCTTGGTTATACCATTACTTTGTATCATTTTGATCCTTATCGAGAAATATAATGAAAATGTCCTGATATCTTATGCTGTTGTAGAGGGAACTGGTCTGTTAATTTTTTCTTTATATTCACAGTTTCAATATAATTCCCTTTTCTCAAGTCTAGAAACAGGTGGTATATTTTTACTTACTATCATTTTAGTTATATTCCACATAGTGCAAACCAAAAAAGCCGAACATCCCGCCTTATATAAAAATCTTATAAATATTGTAAAGTGGGGTTTTATACCTGCATTTGTAATTGGAGCAATGATTATTTG
The DNA here is from genome assembly GCA_048940605.1 of Promethearchaeota archaeon. Taxonomy (GTDB): domain Archaea; phylum Asgardarchaeota; class Lokiarchaeia; order Sigyniarchaeales; family SOKP01; genus Loki-b32. The sequence continues at coordinate 23,493 of JBHLOJ010000028.1, read as the reverse complement.
GGTTGCTCCTGATGTACTTCCTTTTGGTTTTGGGATTAAATTTCAAACAATTCTCAATCCATTATTTCGTGGTGAAGCAAGTCTCGTAGCTTCAGTTGCAGAGCAAATGCCAAGTCCCTGGAGTGTTTTTTATTATAATACATTAATTCCTTTAGTTTTAACACCGCTTGGAATTTATTTCTGTTTTAAAGTTTTAAATGCTCCAGAAATTTTGATGATTGCGTTTGCTATTCTAATGTTCTACTTCACGGGGAGTATGATTCGAATTATATTGTTATTTTCACCTGCAGTGTCTTTAATAGCAGCATATGGATTAGTAAGTATTTTAAAAGTATTTGGCAGTTTTTTTGGAGAAAGACGAGAAGGTATTAGCAGAAAACGAAGAAGGCAATTAAAAAGCCAAATAGGGAGTTCTGAAATCCTTGCGATATTTATGGTTGTTGGTTTTTTAGGTGTTGCTCAGATTGTTCATTCAACAGACATTTCAATTGACCAGTTTTCTTTTTCTCAAATCGAACCTGCTGGAGCTATTCATGATTGGGAAGAAACTTTAATATGGATGAGAACTAACTTAGAAGGGACAGATGTAGTTGTATCATGGTGGGATTATGGCTATTGGCTTACCCCCATAGGCAATGTGACTACGGTTAATGATAATGCAACTATGAATTCAACTAGAATCGGTTTAACTGGAATGGCTTTAATGCAAACCAATGAAATTTACAGTGCAAGAGCGTTTCGTAGGTTGGGAGCAGATTATGTCCTAGTGTATTTTGGCCTAATGATCACTGGATTGGGAGGAGATGAAGGGAAATGGCCTTGGATGATAAGAATTTGTAATGACAATTATCAATTATACAAAGAATTTGGTTGGGAGGAGGATAATTGGGCCGAAGACGCGGTATTTGATGAAAGTGAGTATCAAAATCCTAATAATGGGAGTTATGGTGCTAAATGGTTTAATAGTCAGCTAGTCCAATTGATGTTCTATGGAGTTCCTACTGATCTAGAAGCAGTATCAGGAAGCATATTTGCGACATATGCTAATATGATTAATAATCCAAACGATAATCCAAACCTAAAAACGATTGATGGTAAAAATTGGAAAGATTATATTCCTGACAATGGAGAATATGATTTTAATATATTTGTTCCAACATACCTCTCAGCTAATAGATTAGTTAAACTTTATAAAATTGACTATACGGTCTTAGAATCTAGTTTTATGATAGAGGAAGCCGAACTTTTTGATAATGGATATGCTACGTTTAGTATAAAAAATACTGGTACGAAAGATTTAACCATAAAAAGCGTTAAAGTAAATGGAACTGATTTTGATTTTATAATAGGTAAAATTAATGAAACTGCTATAGTCGAAAGTGGCCAATCAAAAATGGTTTATGCGCAAGGACCAATTTTTCAGAAAGATGATGTTGTAAATATAACTGTAACCGCTGAATCTGTGGCATCACAAGGAAAGAGGTATGAATTTTCGAATGCTACGAATAATTTCTTTGTAAGAGAATCAGAACTAGGTTCTCTCAAAATTAATAAGGAAAATAGTAGGGTTATCCAAAAAAATGCTACAACAACGGATATATATCTTGAAGTAGAAAATACTGGAAATACAGTTGAAATGTTACAAAGGTTCTATCTCAACAATGATACTGACGAAGATAGAATTGATCCTCTTAAAATTGAATATCTTAGCGGATCACCTATATTAAAACCAGGAGAAAAAGGAGATGTGTATTTAAAAGACGTATTTTCTGACTTTTACCCTATTAGGACGTATAATAAAATTGGGGTTGCTACCCCTACTAATGTGAGTGATGAAGTGTTATTTACTTCCACTATAGAAAACTATTCTATCTCAATCTTGAGTAAGGAGAGAATAATATCTCCCGAAGCTTTAATAGCAATTAATAGTAATGAAAGAGTTCACATCCCTGTTAATTTCAACTTGACTCATGGGATTACTTATGAAAATGGAAGTACAATACTGAAAATCAATGTAAAAAATACTGGAGATATTATATTTGGAATAGATTCAATCTATTTAACGGAATCTTTAATTGAAGTTGAATTTGAAGACTTTTATGCTCAGAGTGGAAGTTTTCTTTTAGATAAAAACGATGAGGATTTTATAATTATTGATGCAACTGACTATGGAGATTTTGACATCAATGATGAAGTTTTAGTTTGTATAACTGGAAGTTTCGGGACAACAGTAACTTCAGATATAGGATATATTCACACAATAAAAGACGAACCAGATATTCAAATAATTGAAAGTATCGATGGTATAATGACGTCTTTTATTTATGCGAATGAAACTGGGAGATTGATAATTAAAAATACAGGGGATGAATCAGTAACAATAGATCAAATTTATATAAATTCCACACTCGCTACTAACATTTCATATATATATGGTAATCCTTCTTTAGATATCCAAGAATGTGCAATAGTTTCATTTGATATTCCGAATTTGATGATAAACAAATCAAACGAGATGATTGTAAATGTTACAACTACTTCCACTGCAAAAACTAGTGAGATTTTATATGCTTATGTAAATCAATCATATTATAATATTGTGATTGATGATGATAATACTTATGTCGATGAAAATGCTAATACAACTTTAGTATTTTCTAATAATGGAAGGTTTAATGTAACACTTGAATCAGTTTATATAAATGATACCTACGTGGCCTTATCTAATTTTTTTACTTTTTTTAACAATTCATGGGTAAGATTAACTAGTACTAATATAGAAGCATTTGATATTAACACTGGGGATACTATGAAATTAACAATTAACACTAATGATCTTGCATTAGTTACAGGATTAACATTTGATCTTAATACTGAAGTAATTATCCTTATACGAACAGAAGAAGGTGCAGAGATTCTTCATGAAGAAATCGTAACTACATGAGGAATTACCTATATAACTGAATTTTTATTATATTCCTATTCTAGAATAAAATCAAAATATATGATTCATTAGAATATCTATAGTCTTATCTCACATAAATTATATTTTACATTAATCAAGAATTAACTAAGTATATTAATTAAGAGGTATATAATTATGGACTTTCAATTACAAACCGATTATGAACCTGCTGGTGATCAGCCTTTCGCAATCCAAACTTTAACAGAGAACATTAAGAATGGTGTTAGATTTCAAACCTTACTAGGAGCAACGGGGACAGGAAAGACTTTCACAGTTGCTCAGATAATACAACAAGTTCAGAAACCAACATTAGTAATGTCTCCTAATAAAACCTTGTGTGCTCAATTGTATAATGAGTTTAAAGAACTCTTCCCTGAAAATGCCGTTCATTATTTCGTTTCATACTATGATTATTATCAGCCAGAAAGAATTTTTCATTAAGAGATTTTTCTGGAAGCGTACATGCCTGTTTCAGGGATGTATATTGAAAAGGATTTTAGTGTGAACGAGGAAATAGAAAGATTACGATTAGCTGCCACTCATGCTATTAGAACAAGGAAAGATGTTATTATAGTAGCTTCCGTTTCTTGTCTTTACGGAATTGGAAACCCAGAGGTTTGGACAGCAGTATCTCTCAGTTTAGAAACAAAGCAAATAATTAATCGAAGTGAAATATTGAAGAGGCTTATTAGTATTAATTATGAAAGAAATAATATTGATTTTAAGCCAGGAGTAGTACGGGTAAGAGGAGATATTATAGATATCTGGCCAGCATATTTAATTAATGCTCTACGAATTTCACTTTTTGGGGATGAAATTGAATCAATTCAAGAGATACACCCCATTTCAAACGAAATATTAAATGAGATACCTAATTGCCGAATTTTTCCTGCTACTCATTTCATTATTCCAGAAGAGAATAAAGTGAAAGCCCTTGAATCAATAGAAGTTGAATTAAATGAGCAACTTGAAAAATTCAGAAAAGAAAAAAAATATGCTGAAGTACAACGATTAGAAAGGCGTATCAAATTTGATCTAGAGATGTTAAGAGAAATGGGATGGTGTAAAGGAATAGAAAATTATTCTAGACATTTAGATGGAAGAGCTCCCGATTCTCCTCCCATGACACTGATTGACTATTTCCCAGAAGATTTTCTCATTGTGGTGGATGAATCTCATGTTTCAATTCCTCAAATTCACGGGCAAATAGGTGGAGATAGATCTCGTAAAAAAAATCTTGTTGATTATGGTTGGCGTTTACCTAGTGCTTATGATAATAGACCCCTTACTTTTGAGGAATGGGAAAAAAAAATTAAATATATAATCTTTATGAGTGCTACTCCCGGAGATTATGAATTAGAGAAGAGTGGGGAAATTTCAGCAGAGCAAATAATTAGACCAACTGGTTTAGTGGATCCTCAGGTTGAGGTAAGACCTGCGAAAAATCAAATTGATGATTTATTAGGAGAAATTCGAATGGTTGTAAACAATAATGGTAGAGTATTAGTAACTACTCTTACAAAAAGAATGGCTGAAGATATTGCTGATTATTATTCCGAGTTGGGAGTTAAAATAGAATATTTGCACTCAGAGGTCGATACTGTGGAAAGATTTGAGATATTGAGACAATTAAGAGATGGTACCTATGATGTTGTGGTAGGCATTAATCTTTTAAGAGAAGGGTTAGATCTTCCGGAAGTACAATTAGTTGCAATCTTAGATGCTGATAAACTTGGATTTCTACGCGATACTAGGTCTTTAATTCAAACTATTGGGAGAGCTTCTAGAAATATTGAAGGAAAGGCACTATTATATGGTGACAAAATTTCGGTAGCTATGAATGCAGCTATAGATGAAACAAATAGAAGGAGGAATAAACAGATTGCCTACAATAAAAAACATAATATTACACCTCAAACAATACAAAAAAATATTTTACAGTCTTTATCTGAGGAAAAAGAATATAAAGAAAGGGAAGTGAAAAGGTTAAAGCAGAATGTTAAAGCAAAAATAGAACAATTACAAAAGGAAGGAGATATTGAAATAGCAATTGAATATCTTGAAAATAAAATGTTTATGGCCGCAAAAGAACTTCGATTTGAAGATGCAGCATTTTTACGTGATAAAATTAAGGAGATAAGAAAAAATGCTAAAATATTAACATAATTTTTTTTTCAAGATTAATAATTGAAATAGGATCATATTGCTTCTTGAATGTTTTAACCAACTTATTCCTCTTTTTAATGCTTTACAAAATTTTAATAAAAATACGAGATTTACCAAATTATAATTAAATTTATAGATAATTATGGATAACAAAAATAATCCGGTTATAATTGGTGCTGCACAATTTACACAACGTAAAAATACACTTCAACCTCTTGACTCACTTAGTTTAATGGTAAAGACAGGTCAAATGGCAATCGAGGATACAAAAGCAAAGAACATTGTTGATTTTATAGATGCTATTTATATGGTAAATATAAATTCATGGTCATATGAAGATGCTCCCGGTGAACTAGGAAAAAGGCTTAATATCACACCTAAAGAAAAAATATACTTACCCGATGGAGGACAAAGCCCCCAAATATTAGTTAATAAAGCAGCTAAAGCTATTACTAATGGTGAACATCATTGTGTTCTAATCACAGGTGGCGAAGCAGCATATTCTATACGAAAAACATTTAAGGGGGCACCGCCTGAGTATTGGCCGAAAAAAGAAGACCCAAAATATATAAATGGAGAGAAATGGTTATTGGGTGAAGAGGTTATAAAATACCAATTATTTTTTCCCACCACGGCATATGCAATTTTAGAAACAGCTTTAAGAGCATCATCTGGTCACAATATTGAAGAACATAAAAAATATATGGGTAAGCTTTTTGAGCATTTTTCTAAGATTGCTTCAAAAAATCCTTATAGTTGGACCCAAAAGGCATTTACAGCTGAAGAAATCATCGCGCCATCACCTGAAAATCGTCTTGTAGTGCACCCTTACACTAAACGTATGTGTGCAAATAATCTTGTGGATCAAGCAGGAACAATTTTAATTACAAGTGAGAAAAACGCTGAATTCCTTAATATTGATAAAAAAAAATGGATCTATATTATGGGAGGAGCATCATTTAAAAATATTGATGAACTTTATCGTCGTCCCCATCTTGATGATTCCCCGGCAGCAAGAGAAGGAGCTCGCCTTGCTTTAGAACAAGCTGGTTTAAAGTTAAGTGATATTGATAAATTTGACTTGTATAGCTGTTTTCCTTCTATTGTTGAGATCTTTATGAAAGAACTTGGGATTACAGATGACGATCCACGCGATCTAACCCTGACAGGAGGGCTTCCATTTTTTGGTACTCCATTAAGTAATTATTCTTTACACGCAATTATCAACACTGTTGAAACAATTCGTGCTAATCCTTCTTTGAAAGTAATGGTTATAGCTAATGGAGGTTATAACACTAAACAATCAATTGGAATCTATGGAAAAGAACCCCCTATGATACAATGGGGTATTCGGGATGACTCTAAAATCCAGTATTCAATTTTAAAACAAATCTTGCCCGAACCAATTGAAAAAGCAAATGGTAGATTAATTGTAAACGGATATTCTATTATCTATGAACGATCAGGGGAACCTAGAAGAGGGGTAGTAATAGGAACTCTTGAAAATGAGAGACGAACTGTCGCATTCGTAACTAAACCAGAGTTGCTTCTAGCTTTAGATACTCAGGAAATAGTTGGAAAATCATGTATGGTTAAATATGATACAAGTATTGAAAGAAATATTATTGTCTCTATAGAATGATTTGAGATAACATGTGTTAAGACTATGAGTAAAAAATCTAAAAAATTAATAAAGAAGAGTAGCTTTTTACCCTCTAAATGGGATTACATTAAAGCTTGGTTTTTTTCTCGTCATGTAATTAAACGTATGGAAAGTGTGGTTGATGAGGCTTTAGCAATAACTCCAGAATCTTATCATAACGTTCCGATTTTGATTGAAAAACATGCTAAAGACTATCCGAATGATGCAGCAATTCTTTTTGAAAATATTAAATACACACATAAGCAATATAATGAATGGTGCAATCGTTATGCAAACTATTTTCGAAATAAAGTAGGATTAAAAAAGGGAGATATCGCTGTTGTTTTTATGATGAATAGACCTGAGATAATGTTT
>JBHLOJ010000028.1:0-16245 GCA_048940605.1 Promethearchaeota archaeon | reverse complement strand
GGACATACATATGGTTCGAGTATTTACTGGGGCGATACCGTGGTTGGAATGGACCATAAGGATATAATATATGTTACTACTCCTCTCTTTCATTCTCATGCTATAAATGTAGCCTATGCAGCTTCATTAAGATATGGCTCAACTATTGCGATACGTCGTAAATTTTCTGCTAGTAATTTTTGGGATGATGTTATTAAATTTAAGGCAACTTGTTTTAATTATATTGGAGAAATTTGTCGATACCTGTATAATCAACCTGAAAAACCAACCGATCGTAAGCATAATATCAAAAAAGTTATAGGGAATGGGCTTAGGAATGAAATGTGGAGAGATTTCAAGAAAAGATTTGGAATAAAACAGATATTTGAATTCTATGGTGCTACTGAAAGATTCTCTCCGAATTTTGCTAACCGTTTCAATTTAAATTGTACCGTTGGCTTTACATTAAACCCATATGCAATAGTAAAATACGATTTAGATACTAATGAACCCATCAGGGATGAAAATGGACATATGATAAGAGTGAAGGAAGGAGAAGCGGGACTTCTTATAGGACAGATTATAGCAGATGATATTTTCATCTATACGAGTAAAAATGCTGACGAAAAGAAGATTTTCAAAAATGTGTTTGAGGATGGAGATTTTTATTACAACAGTGGGGATCTAATCAAAGAAATAGGTAGTCTTAAGAAGATCTATAAATTTGCTCAATTTGTCGATAGAATTGGTGACACTTTTAGATGGAAAGGAGAAAATGTATCTACTGAAGAAGTTGAATCAGTAATTAATGATTTTGACCAGGTTGATATGAGTTGTGTCTATGGCGTATTAATTCCTAATACTGAGGGTAGAGCTGGAATGGTTTCTCTTGTTACTAATTCGTGTACCTATAAAGATTTTGATTTCTCAAGGTTTTATTCTATGCTTCAAAATAACTTACCGGAATATGCAATACCGAAATTTATTCGTTTTACTCCGAAATTAAGTACAACAGCAACTCTCAAAATCCAAAAAGGAAAATTAAAGAAAGAGTCATTTAATATTGAAATTATTGATGATCCTCTCTATATATTACTACATAGCTCATCTGGTTATGAACCTTTGACAAAGGAAATACATAGAGGGATTTTAGAATCAAAGTATAATTTCTAAAATAGATTATTTTTATTATACTATATAATTTGAAGCTAACTTCAATGCAATTTCTGCATCCTTTTCACATTTATTGATGATGTCCGACACACTTTCAATACTTTCGATGACTCCAATGCTCTGACCAAATGGATACTTTCTTCAAAATAGCAATAGATGGAACTATTAATAATCATTAAAGATCTCTTAGTCTTATAAAGCTGAAAAAGCTATAAATAAGAATAGTCTATTTAGATCTATTGAAAAATATATTCAAATTACAAAAAGGAGAGAAAAAAATGACAAGTGATGTTTTAATTTATGAAATAAAAGATCAAATAGCATATATTACATTAAACAATCCAAAGCGAAATCTTCTAGATCCTCCCCTATGTAAAGCTTTAGGGGAAGCGTGGGAACGTTTTGCAGATGAAAGGGAAAGTCGAGTAGCAATTCTCAGTGCAAATGGTCCAGACTTTAGTTTTGGTGCAGATCTAAGGCACAAAGGCTTGTTAAAAGATCTTCGTAAAGCATTTCCCCCGAATGGTACCAAAATCCTGAAACCCATCGTCGGAGCTGTACATGGAACTGTTGCGGGAAGCGGATATGGAATTGCGATTCGTGGTACAGATATAACCTATGCTACAGAAGATGCTCAGTTTATCTTTGGTGAAGCGTGGGTCGGAATTGTTGGTGGAATTTTGGAATATACACCTTATATGCCCTTTAAGATTGCTATGGAATTTTATATGGGAGGGCAACCAATGAGTGGTAAACGGGCTTATGAAGTGGGATTAATTAACCATGTAGCAAAAAATAGAGAAGAGCTCATGATAGAAGCTACCAAAATGGCAGAAATACTGCGTGACAATGCGCCCTTAACACTAAAAGCGATTAAATACGGACACTACAAGAATTTGGAGACTGCAGGAAGAAAAGCGATGCGGATAGCACAGGAGGAATTTGATGCGTTTATTCAACCTCAATTAGATAGCGAAGACCTACAGGAAGGTATCGCAGCACTTAGCGAAAATAGAAAGCCAATATTTAAAGGGCGCTGACAACTCGGATCTTTATCAAATTTTAGACCAACAAATCAAAGAACTATTAAGAAGTTCAATAAAAATTGGCAAAGGTCTACTATTCAGTTCCCTTTTTTTTTATTAACAAAATAAGGAATAAAAAGGCTATTGGTGTTTTTGTTTTTAACTAAAGAAAAAAGAACTTTAGATTTATTAAAAAATCTATTTTTAAAAAATGTTTAAGCTTATTCCTTTTTTAGGGTATTCATCTCTTACTTTTATCATTTTAATTGCGTTATTAGGACAATTCGCAGCACAAGTTCCACATCCTATGCACATTTCTTCTCTGACTTTCATTTTTTCATCTGATGAATCGGATTTAATTGGCCAAACATGATAAATTGCCTCGTTTGGACATTTTTCCATGCATATTTCACATTTTGTACAGAGCGACATATCAAATTCAGGAGTAAAATTAGTCTGAAAAACACCCCTATAATGATATAATCTTGCAGGAAGAAGTACTCCACAATGACAACTACAACAATTGCAAATCCACCTTGAGGTCTCCTTACTGGTATCTGCAATAGTGTTATGAACAAGTCCTGCTTTTTCAGTTTCTCTAATAAATTCAATTGCTTCTTCTTTAGTTAGTCTCTTTGCCCCATAAGCAATCTCTCTTTCCGCTACTTCTCCAGTCAAAAAACAACCCATTTCAGCGGGTGCTTGTTTACAAGGTTCGCCCGTATATTCGCCAATTAACCGACATTGACAAGGTACAACCGCAAATGATTCATTCTTATCGATCATATCTCTAACTACTTCATAAGGAAGAACTTGAGTCTCGACATCTAAAGATTCATCAATTTTAATTAGCTTCTCCTCAGCGTCATATGGAAGCAAAGGACGGAATCCTCTTCTGATATTATCATCATTCTCCAAATCTTCTGGATGATTTAGCCTGTTTTTAAAAATATATCGATAAATCTCTGCAGCTTTATGAAGATTTTCCTGGGAATCTTTACGTCTTATGAAATACATTTCAAATATACCCGGTGAGAGGGGTAATAATCTATAATCTTCACCAGATCTTCTAATAGTACCATTTCTTGCTGATCTTCTTAATTTTTCTTCTATTTCTTCTTCTGACATACCTGTTTTTTCCGCTAATTCTTTCCGTGAGATTTTTATACCAGCATTATTAAAATGAGAAAGAATCTTTATCTCTTCTTCATTCCAGAAAAGCTTCATCAATTTGAATATTTTTTTGTGGTTAGGAGCAACTATTCTACCTATTTGTAGTTTTTGTCTTACAGTTTCATAATAATCAACTTCAGTCATAAATTGATTGAGGTTTGTATGTATTATAAATTTTTCAGATCAATATGAAACTTAATTTTTAAGATTTCAAAATCTGTTTTAAGGAAAAAGCATGAGTGTTACATACGAATTTTTCTTATCTTTCTATTGTTTTTATCCTTTTTAAGCTTCCTAGAGTTTATTAAAGCTTAATAAATACCATTTATCAGGGAACTTAAGATTATAAAGGAAAAAAAAATTAATTTTGAATTATTTATAAATTCTTACTTCTACATATGTCTCTTTTTTCTTATAATAGTGTATCCGATTCCGAGAATAGCTATTAATGATGCAGATAAAACTAAGTTAATTGAATAACCTGGGATCAATGCTCTTTCACGCTCTCTTGGTGAGTATTTAATCATATCATAATGCATGAAACCCCAATACCAGCTATAATCCCAATCTTTATCGACGGCATGCCCAATCAGATCATTTGCTAGATATATCTGTGGATATTGATAGTTTTGAGCCCAATCACATAGTTTATTATATGAATCCTGTTGTCCAGTGCTGTTTTGAAACCACATTTGAGCTATTAAATCGTCGCAAGTATCATTATAGTTAAAGCCCATATTCATAAATCCCGAGTATGGAAAAAATTGCCCATCAGTCAAGCTATTACCTTTATAATAAGCTTGAATGTAACCAAGAACATTTGTTCGGGTATAATACCATTTTATTGCAAATCCATCACAAGTAAACCAAGGAAATGACCAAGTACCACCGGTCATTGAAGTATAAGTATCAGGTTCATTTTTGGTAAGCGTTATACCACATCCAATATCCTCAAGACTGGTTGTAATCAAATTTTTAGTTTCTAGATGAGCATCATCATAATTCCAATCCATCGTATAAATAGGGTTGGTAGCTGCAATATGATTCCATTCTGCTGTTGAATTAGAAAGATCTAGATGTCTATCAGCACATATTGGACCCCAAAAATCATCATCGAGAAGGGCTTGGCGTGCTATGTCAAGATCATGATAAGCAAGTGGTATGGAGCTATTATAATATATATTGTTTTTTGGAAGCAATCCTCCACCACGCTCTACACGATTATCAAAAGCAACCTCTATGTATGTATCATAATCAAACGCATAAGAAATCGCTTTCCTAAACGCACGATTCACTCCCCGTGCGTTTATCGTGCCATCTGGATTCATTATTCCTGAACCCATGAATGGATACTGTAGACCTGGGTAAACGTTGTATGGAGCGGTATTCATGGGAATGTGTCCATCAGCAAAATACGTTTTCAACCATGTTTCGTTGATGCAATTTAAAATGACATTTTCTCCATAATTTTCAAGACCCATAGGTATATATCTTATATCAGGGGCATCAAGCATATCCTGATAATTAAGAGGTTCCCATGAACGGTCATAAGCCCAGTCAATTTCTCCAGCAACGATAGCAGTACTCCTTGCTTGATATCCATCTTCGCTGTGGGCAAATGTAGCTAGTGCAACATATGGAACCATATGCCAACCTTGAGCTTGTTCAGCAGTAGCGTTCCACCAGTCATCAAATCTATTCATTGTACCAATACCACTTCCAAGGTTATGACCTACAAACTGATACGGACCTGTACCTATCAGATGTCCAGTTTCATATCCCTCCATAATAGTATCTTCATAGGCTTTATACGCCTCCATTGACATCATCCGTACTCCTACAGCTCCGCTGAGATAAACTGGGCCAGTTCGCCAATCATTAAAAGAAATGTTTACCTTTCCTCCCGATTGTAGATCTTCTGTGATTGTCACACCTGCAATCCGGGGAAAATAGCTAACATAATCTCCAGAAGCCCCATATTCTGCATAAGTTGATGGCACTCCTTTAAATTGCGTAACATTCCAACTGGCGGTTTCATAATCTTCCCAATCAGATACTTTTAACCACCAAGTTGGTCTTACTTGAGTTAAACTTGTTGGAATAGTCGATGGGAGAATACCACTGATATTTCCTGTAATTCTCATAAGTCTATCAATATTCCATTTACATACTGTTGCATTCCAATCTGAGCCGTCATGGAACTTAACACCTGTTCGAAGGGTTACCTCCATTGATTTAATTCCACCATAATTCCTAAAACCAGCCATATTATCTTCATCTGGTCTATCTTCAACTGTCCAGCTTGTTGCTAGTACTGGGTCAAATTCGCTAATGTCACCACTCCAACCATCTCGAGGTGAAAATAACGCTTCAATAGCGCTAAACATATAATAATCACCAGTACTGGTCACAAAACAAGCTGGGTCCCAATTGGCTATGGGTCGTGCTCCACAAGCACCCACAACAAAAACAGGCATCTCATCCTGAGCGTTTACTGTTATAGGTAAGAATGGGATTAACATAGAAATAAGACAAAGAGTTGATATTAATCCTTTTGAATACTTTCTCATATTATTTATTCGCCTTATATAATTATTTTAGATTTTTTTGTTAAAGTTTAAATTTACTTCGTAAATTTATTTAAAGGTTATGATTATAATATATTTAAACATTACTGAAAATGATCATTATTTGCCAAGAAACCAGTAATTAAAAACGAAGCGAAGAATTTAAAAAAATTAAAAAATTTTTAAATTAATCCTATAGAGATGAGAAAGGATGGCTAAACAAAAAACAAATATGATAAAATATATCCTCAGACGGATATTAATGATGGTACCAATGCTGATTCTTGTTCTAACTTTCGCCTGGATTTTGTCGCATATGATGGCTGTAAGCCCAATTACCAATAAATTAAGTGGATTAGTCGAACCTGAATACATCGAAGCAGAATTACAGAGAATTGGATATTATGATCCCTGGTATGTTCAACTTGGTGCCTATTATAAGAATTTTTTTACAGGAAATTGGGGTACTTCTTATGTAATTCGAGATGGTGAACCTGTACTCAAATTTGTTTTAGAAGTATTTCCAAGAACAATAGAATTAATGATAATTCCGATCATAATAAGTCCTATTATTGCAGTTAAGCTTGGATTATCATCCGCAGTCCATAAGGACAAATCAAGAGATGTTTTCATTAGAGCTCTCGCAATTTTTGGAGCTGGATTTCCAGTGTTTTGGATTGCTACTTTGCTTCAGCTCTTCTTTGGTTATTATTTAGATATATTTACATACGGAGAGTTTGATTTACCCATTATGTTCCAAAATCAACCTGGATTATCACTTCCTGTACCAGATGGTGCTTTTAGTACAGGATTTCGTATTATTGATAGTTTCATCTATAATGATCAAGTATTTCTTTGGGATACAATAGTACATTTATTTGTTCCAGCTCTTTGTTTAACTTTTGTTTCATTAGCTAGTGTTACAAGGCAAACCCGATCAAGTATGTTAGACGTTTTAGATCAAGATTATATTAGAACTGCGCGGGCCAAAGGTGTTTTAGAAAAGGATGTTATAAATAAACATGCCCTTCGCAACGCTTTATTACCTACCAGTAATCTTATTATAGGAGGGACCGCGACGGCATTGCTAGGATCTTTTTTTATAGAAGTAACTTTTGTCTATAACGGTTTTGGATATTATATGGTGAATTCTATATTCGCAGGTGATTATTTGGTTATTAACGGACTCTTAGTATTTGCAACTATAATACTCATTTCAGGAACATTAGTTGCAGATGTAATGTATACCATTATCGATCCTAGAATAACATACAGATAAGATAAAATTGAGAGGGAGTTGAAGATTACAGAACAAACTTTTATAGAGGATATAGTTAATAAGCAATCTAAATCACTAACGAAAGAGAAATATATTCGATTTTTAAAATTTTATTTAATTCCTGGTTGGCGAGATCCTGAATTTACTTCTCAAGAATATGAAGCAGAAAAAATAAAATCTAAAAGGAGAATGTTTAGACGCCTTCTTAAACCTCTAACAATATTAGGATTCTTAATGATTATATTCATTTTAACATTAGCAGTATATTCTCCTTGGTTAACTCAATATCCCTTAGGTGAAATTATATCACCTTATTATCCTCCCGGAGGAAAGCCTTTTGATGATCCATCACCAGAACATCCGTTTGGAACGACAAATTATGGATATGATATTTTAGCAAGACTTATTTGGGGAAGTCGAACTACTCTCGTAATGGCATTAATCCCTGTAACCATTGCTATTGGAGGAGGTATTCTCTTAGGGACAATATCAGCATATTTTGGTGGAATGGTTGATTATGTTATGATGCGTATTGTAGATTTAATGTATGCATTTCCGAATTTAATACTTGTCATCATACTTGTTCCTATATTGGGACAAGAATTATTAACTAGCCTTGTAATTTACGGAATTCTTTTTATACCATATAATATGAGGTTTATGCGATCACTTGTATTACAAGTAAAACAACTGGAATTTATTGAAGCAGCAAAAACGGGTGGTGCGCAAAAGTTTAAAGTAATGTTTAAACATATTATACCAAATGCAATTTCTCCAATTTTAATTGCATTTTTTGGAGGAGCCGCGATAGCTGTATTAGGTTTAGCAGGTCTGGCTTTCATAGGATTGGGAGACGAAGCTGTGGCTAGTTGGGGAACTGATATTAATTGGGCAAGAGCTTCATTCAGTAATTTCAATGCAGCCGTTTGGCCTGGATTATTTATAGGAGTGGTAGCTATAGGGTTTATGCTCATCGGAGATGGATTACGAGATGCATTGGATCCACGATTAAGTAAATAAAAAAACGGGTGATGAAAGGTTTTAGATACAATATATACTGTGTATGGATTAAATTATGGAATGGCTTTTGTTGAATCTATTCTTGCGACATTGATTTTGTTCCTAATTGTAAATATTATTAATAATCAAATTCCTGAAGAAAAACAAATTCCAAAAGTACTTCATAGAAAGAGCTCAGCCGTAGTTATCCTCATAGTTTTTGGTATTATCTATGGTTTTCGGTCTATTTTTGAAACTCTAGGGACTTTTCTAAACAAGTTATTAATTTTCAATAATGATGCTTTGATGTTTGCACTAATGACAACACTTTTTTATTTTCTGTATAAAAAATTAGTGTTTAAAAAAGAAATATTCGGGCCTATAGGAGAGGGACTTTTTAGTAATCCATTTCTAAAAATATTTAGATATTTTATTATAATATGTTGGATAATCTCTGGTATATTCCTCTCAATTTCTATCCTAAGAATTAGAATGGATAATCCTGATATTTTTAACCTCGGATTTATATGGGCTGCTTTAACGGTTGCATTTGATATTATCGTTACAAATATTATAAATAGGATTCGTTCAATTGAAAAACGTATCCCTAAACATATTCTTAAATATTCTATGTTTACTGGTGGACTCATTTCTTTCGGAATTTGGTCAATACAACTAATAATTGTTGAATTGTATTTGAATAAACTATTTGGATTAATGCTATATGAGCAAGATATTCGTGTACTATTTGGAGTAGTTAGTGCTATATATGGTTCTATATTTTATTTATCTTTAAAAAAGAAATTTATGCCTACTGCTAAGGAAAAAAGCAAGTTAAAACTCCAAAAAGCACTCGAAATAGTTGGTGAGCAAACTGTACAAAATATTACTTCAGGAGGGAATCATGCGATTCTTGAAGTGAAAGATCTCGTTACCTATTTTCATACAGAAGAAGGTCTTGTTCATGCTGTAGAGGGTGTTTCTTTTCAAGTATATGAGGGAGAAGTTCTTGGTCTTGTGGGCGAAACTGGTTGTGGGAAATCTGTAACTGCATTATCGATTCTCCGAGTAATTAGACCTCCAGGAAAAATTGAGAAAGGCAGTGTTATTTTTAGAGGAGAAAACCTATTAATAAAACCTGAATCAGAAATGCTAAAATATCGTGGCAAAGATATTACAATGATTTTTCAAGATCCACTAAATTCTCTTAATCCCGTTTTTAGAATAGGTAAACAAATCTCTGAAGTATTTTTATTGCATATGGAAAATGAAATGCTTGCTGAAGCTTCAAAGTTTCCCGATAAAACCACATTTGGTATTGCTCGAGAATGGAGCATAGAGCTCTTAAGAGATTTGAATATACCCTTTCCGGAAGTAATTATTGATCGATACCCCCATGAATTAAGTGGTGGTATGCGACAAAGAGTTCAAATTGCTATGGCTCTCGCATGTAGACCTAAATTATTAATTGCTGATGAACCTACTACTGCGCTGGATGTAACGATCCAGAACCAAATTCTAAAACTGATGAAAGAACTTCGAAAAAAATTTAATACAACCATATTATTTATTACTCACGATCTTGGGATTATCTCTAAAATGTGTGATCGTGTTGCTGTAATGTATTGTGGGTCTATTGTTGAATATGGAGATATAAAGAAGCTCTTTACTACTCCATATCATCCATACACTAGAGGGCTTATAGCTTCTGTTCCTCTTATGAGGAAAAGACAACGACAACTTGAAGTTATACCTGGAATGGTACCAAATTTAATTTATCCACCTTTAGGATGTAGATTTCATCCTAGATGTCAATATTGCTTCGAGCCCTGTGATT
The DNA here is from genome assembly GCA_048940605.1 of Promethearchaeota archaeon. Classification (GTDB taxonomy): domain Archaea; phylum Asgardarchaeota; class Lokiarchaeia; order Sigyniarchaeales; family SOKP01; genus Loki-b32. The sequence continues at coordinate 6,213 of JBHLOJ010000028.1, read as the reverse complement.
CAGAAGTTCCAAAACAAATTGAGATTGATCCCGGATATTTTGTTAAATGTCATCTCTATGATCCCGAATATGAAAGGCTTGCCAAAATTTCTATAAAGAAAATGGAACATATATCAGAATAAATAAAAATTAGAGGTTAGTTATAATCATGGTTGGTCTAATAGAACTTGTCATTATTCCCGTCGTTCTATTTGTAATAGGTTTTTTTTTAATGAGACGATTATTAAAAGGAAAGAGATGGGAGAATCCAGTAATACTTGCGCTTGTAGTAAATCTTATTTGGTTAGATTTCAGTATAATTTCTAATTTTTTTATTTTAAACATTTTCGGTGATTCCCCTTTTTCTAAAATTATATTAGTTATGATACTTTTACCGGTTGGCTTATTGATCCTTAGGGGGCTTTATGATAAAAATTTTTTCGAGTCACTCGAAGTTGTTGGCCTTATCCTAGCTGCCTTACTAGTGATATCGTTATTTTTAAGCAGTACTCAAGAAATTCTCAAAATCTGGCAAATTGAAGGAAATGATGATTTAGATGGTTCTAAATTTACATTTGCTATGGCATTTCTTTTCGTTTTTGGTCTATCTATTTTTTTAGCTTATTGGGGAGATAAAATACAATTAGTGCGATTCAGGATAACTTTTGCTATAGGTAGTATAACGCCTGGAACTTATTATTTGATGCAAACTTTTATTTCTCAGAATGAAAACTTTTACAATGAAATAGTTATTGATCTCTTTATTGCCTTTACAATTGCGATTATTACTATTTTTATTGTAAAGCAAATTGCTTATCAAACTATTGAGTACAAAGAAATTAGGGGTTTAACTGTCCTTGAGAAGGATAAACCATTATTAAAGGTAAAAGATCTTAAAGTACATTATCCACTCTTTAAGGGAACCCTTAAAAGACAAATCGGAGCTGTAAGAGCAGTAAATGGAGTCAATTTCAGCTTAAAAACAGGTCAAACACTCGGACTAGTTGGAGAAAGTGGATGTGGGAAAACTACGATTGCAAAAGCAATTCTCGGTTTGGTTGACAAAACAGACGGAGAAATTCTTTTCCGGGATAATCCTATTCCTCCTGAGTATTCAGTTTATTTAAGACATAAAATACAAATGGTTTTTCAAGATCCAGATGCATCCTTGAATCCCCGTTTAAAAGTAGTCGATATAATAGCAGAACCACTTAGGAATTTACTAGGTATTACTAATAAAATGGAAATCAGAAAACGCGTTTTAACCTTGTTAGACGAAGTTTCCTTAAAACGAGAGCATATGGATCGCTATCCACATGAATTTTCTGGTGGTCAGAAGCAAAGAATTGTGATAGCAAGAGCATTAGCATGCAATCCAGAGTTGATAATTTTAGATGAACCCTCCTCTGCTCTTGACGTATCAGTTCAAGCACAAATCTTAAATCTTCTTAAAGAATTACAAGCAGAATATGGGTATGGATATTTGTTTATTACTCATAATTTAGCCGTTGTAAACTATATTGCTGATCGCGTAGCCGTTATGTATCTTGGCAAAATTGTAGAGATTGGAACTAAAGAACAAGTTTTTACAAGACCAACTCATCCATATACTCAAGCACTACTCTCTTCACATTCTGATATTGATCCTTACGATCAAGAGATCAGTTTTGTTATCAAAGGAGAAGTACCAAGCCCCATAGCACCTCCACCGGGATGTACGTTTAATCCACGTTGTTCTTCAGATGCGCGTACAAAAGAATGTGAAATCGAATTACCTCATAGAATAACAATCGAGGAAGGTCATTATATCTGGTGTGTAAATCCTCCTACATACATGCAAAAAAAACTTCAAGAATCTAAAGAGAGCTTATCTCTTGAATAATTTAGTTTTTTAATCCCTCAAGGTTTTTTTCATTTTTTATAGCTTAAATTATAGATCGAGAGTATTTTCGAATTTAAGCGATAAATTAATTATAAAATAAGATTATTTATCTATGCCTTAAATAAATATACAAAGTAAATTTAAATACTATAAAATCAATATTTATGTTAATATGGTAATTCAAAATGTAAAAATGGCACCTCTTCAAGGGATTCCTACAGAGAGGGTTCGAAAAATTAGGGACAAAATGTTGTCCCAACCCTTCGAATATGATCTTGAACGAGCACGATGCTATTCAAGGATTTGGAAACAGATGGAAGATGCTCATCCCTACATGAAAAAAGCCAAAGCATTAGAAGAATTTTTACGCTGCCTTCCTATTAGAATTGATACCGATGAAATTCTTGTAGGAGTAAAATCCAGTAAAATAAGAGCTGATCCTTTTGAAATAGAACTTGGAAGGCATGTTCGAACATATGATTTTCTTTTAGATGATTCAATAGATGAAGAAACTAAGGATTATTTCCGTAGACGTAATCCCATTCTTAGACGTTATGTCCCTTTTACAGAAGAAGAACTTAACGAATTGAAAAATGATATTATCCCTGTTTGGAAAGGGAAGACATTAACAGACCTGAAAGAAAAGCTTTGGATCGAAGCAGGCTTATTTAAGGAGAAAAAGAGTTCTATGGAACGAGCTGAGAGTTGGATTAACCCATTTTATGCAAATATGCAGGGTCATACCGTTCCAGGTTATAAACGAGTTCTTAAAATAGGATTTAAAGGAATAGAAGAGAAAGCTACTGAAGAACTTGAAAAACTTAAAGAAGATGATGAGGATTACGAAAATCGCAAGACTTTTTATGAAGCAGTTCAAGTTTGTGCCAAAGCTGTTTGTGATTATTCTAATCGTTACGCAGATCTGGCAATGGAAATGGCTGAAAATGCAAAAGAAACAAGAAAAGCTGAACTTTTAGATATTGCTGAACGGACAAGAAGAGTGCCTGCTCTCCCACCCAGAAGTTTCATGGAAGCACTTCAATCGGTATGGATGACCAACGTCGTCATGGAAATGAGCTATGGTAATGGTAATATATTTTCTCAAGGACGAGTAGACCAATATCTTTACCCTTATTATACCGCTGATTTAGCAGAGGGACTGATTACTTTTGAGGAAGCTTTAGAAGCCATTGAAGAATATTTGGTGAAACTTGCGTCTGTTGTTATCGCAGGACAAAATAATATAACTATTGGAGGATTAGATAAGGATGGAAATGATGCTACAAATGATATATCATATATGTTTCTTGAAGCTGTTGCAAATGTAAAAAGTTTATTGAATACAATATCGATACGGATTTCTTCCAAGACACCTCGGGATTTTATGAAAAGAACTATTGAAGCTTTTAAATATACCGGTGGAATGGGAATTCATAATGATGAAATCTTAGTACCACAGCTTCAAGAAGATGGTTATTCACTAGAACATGCCCGAGATTACTCACTCGTAGGGTGTGTAGAACCTCATGGTACAGGTTTTGATTTTTCATACACTGCAGGTAATGGCGTTCGATTGTCAACCGTTTTACATATGGCTTTAAATGAAGGACGAATTATTATAGCAGGGAACCGTCAATTTGGAGCAAAAACACCTGATCCAAATAATTTTAAAACTTTCGAAGATGTGAAAAAAGCTTTTGTAGATCAGCTTTCCTTTGGAGTAGATTTAGTTGTGAAAAAGGCAGAGTTAAAAGATCGAGCCTATGCAGAATATTTTCCTTCCCCATTGCTTTCATCTACAATAGAGGGATGTTTAGAGAGTGGAAAAGATGTAACTCGAAATGGAGCGCGCTATAATAACAATCCAATAGGCTGTCAAGCATTAGCAACAGTTACTGATTCCTTAGCAGCAATTCGCTGGGCAGTATTCGAAGAAAAATTGTTAACAATGGAAGAATTAGTTAGGCATCTTAATAATAATTTCAAGGGAGCAGATAAACTTAAAGAACTTTTAAGAAATAAGGCTCCAAAATACGGTAATGGTGATGAACGGACTGACGAACTTGCAATATGGGTTGCGAAAACTTTATGTGATATTGTGAGAAAATATCCTGCTAGAGGTGGTGCTGGTATTTATCGCACATATTTTGTATCTTCAGGACTTAATATTCTTGAGGGTAAAATGTTAGGAGCGACTCCCGATGGAAGATTATCTGGTGAAGCTGTTTCTAATGGCATATCTCCTGCAAACGGAACAGAGAAAAATGGGCTTACTATGACGCTCCGGTCAGTAGCTTTAGCAACAAAAGATGCTCTCCTAACCGGTGGAGCAAGCATGAACATAAGAATCAATCCCAGTTTAATAGAAACAGACGATGGAGTAGATAAATTGACTTCTATTGTAGAAGCTTATTTAGAGTTAGGGGGAAGAGAACTTCAGATTAATCCTGTAAGTTCAGAAACGTTGAGGGATGCACAAGCTCATCCAGAAAAATACCCTGATTTATCAGTTAAGGTCACGGGTTATTCTGCTCGATTTATAGAAATAGGTAGGAGTCTTCAAAATGACATCATCACCCGTACAGTATTTAACGAATTATAAAATAATTATTAATTATTTTTAATTAAAAACACATTTTAATTAACGATAATTTTCTTTTCTGAAAGATTATAGATTATTACAATAATTTATAAATAAATATACATAGTTAATTTAAATAATAAAAAAACAATATATTAATTATGGTAGTTCAAAGTATTAAAATGGTCCCTCTTCAAGGAATTCCCTCCGAGAGGGTTCGAAAGATTAGAGATAGAATGCTTTCTATGCCTAGAGAACTTGATATTGAGCGAGCTCGGTGTTATACAAGAATATATAAGCAAATGGAAGATGCTCCGCCCTGTATGAAAAATGTTAAAGCATTAGAAGAATTCTTACGTTGTCTTCCAATAAGGATTGAAGAAGATGAGCTTCTTGTAGGCGTAAAATCTAGCAAAGTAAGAGCTGATCCAATTGAAATAGAACGTGGAATGCGTGCTAGCATTTTTGGGTTTCTTTTTAATGATTCAATAGATAAAAAAATAAGAGATAGGTTTACCAAAAGCTTTACCTTCCTTAATCGATATCTTCCCTTACCAAAGGAAGAAATGGACGAGTTGAAAAATGAAATTGTCCCCTTCTGGAAAGAAAGATCAGTAGCAAATCGAAAGCGAGAATATTGGAAAAAAGCAGGCTTAATTGAAGCAGAAGCTGCATTAAGTCCTAGAGGTAGGTCTCGGAGCGGTACTGATTTATTTGCGGGTGCTAGCGGTCAAGGACATGTCATTCCCGGCTATAGACGAGTTCTTAAAATGGGATTCAGAGGAATTGAAAAAATGGCAGAAGAAGGACTTGGGAAATTAAAGGAGACAGATGAAAAATATGACCAACGCAAGGATTTTTATGAATCGGTTGTGGTAGCAGCAAGAGCAGTCTGCAATTATTCCAATCGCTATGCTGATCTCGCAATGGAAATAGCAGAAAATGCACCAGAAACAAGAAAGGCTGAACTTTTAGAGATTGCTGAACGTACAAGACGAGTCCCAGCACTTCCACCTAGAACATTCATGGAGGCACTTCAATCTGTATGGATGACTAATGTCGTCATGGAAATGAGCTATGGTGAAGGAAATATATTTTCTCAAGGACGAGTAGACCAATATCTTTACCCATATTATACCACTGATTTAGCAAAAGGACGTATTACTTATGAGGAAGCTTTAGAAGCAATTGAGGAATATTTAGTTAAACTTGCTTCTGTCGTTATCGCAGGACAGAATAATGTAACTATCGGTGGATTAGACAAGGATGGAAATGATGCCACTAATGAAGTATCTTATATGTTTCTTGAGGCTGTTGCAAATGTAAAAAGTTTATTGAATACAATATCGATACGGATTTCTTCCAAGACACCCCATAATTTTCTGAAAAGAACTCTTGAAGCTTTTAAATATACCGCCGGAATGGGTATTCATAATGATGAAATTCTAGTCCCACAGCTTCATAATACTGGATATTCCCTTGAGGATGCTAGAGATTATTCACTTGTTGGATGTGTGGAACCCCATGGTACTGGTAATGATTTCTCTTATACCGCAGGAAATGCTATCCAGATTTCAATCCTTCTTAACATGGCATTAAACGAAGGGCGTACTATTTTTTCAGGAAATAAAACTGTTGGAGCGAAAACACCTCCAGCTAAAACTTTTAAAACCTTTGAAGATCTCAAGAAAGCTTATGTAGAACAGCTTAAATTTGCCATAGATCTCACGGTACAAAAGGCTGAGTTAAAGGATAAAGCATTTGCAGATTA
>JBHLOJ010000142.1:0-7003 GCA_048940605.1 Promethearchaeota archaeon | reverse complement strand
TTGGTTCTATGATCTGCTTTTTAATATTAGGATTTTTTATCCTTAGAACCTCTAAAAGTGAAAAAATTAAAGATAAATCATTAGCTAAACTTATGGTTGTTATTGGGATGGTTATAATTCTGGGAGCTTTTGTTAAAATGAATTACATAGTTCTGTTAGGAAAAACTGAAATAACTACAATTTATGGTGATGTAAGATTCCAATCGGCTTTATATGATTTTGATATTACCCCGATTTTACCAGCGTTAATGTGGTTATATTTCATTTCTGTATCCTTATGCTTTATGTTTTCTGGTTTAATAACGACTACTCTGGGAATTAAATGGACTTTGTTAGTAGATCAACCAGAAAATGTAAAATAATAAAAAAAGATAAAAAATATAAAAAAGTTAATTTAAACTAACCAAAATTATGAAGTTCTTTATGTAAGCTTACTTTTTATCTGTTTGGCACGACTTCGTAGTGTAACTTCTGTAATTTTTGCTATATCCGCCACTTTTGATTGCGTTTTTCTAATAGAACCATTTTTTGCGGCAATGTAGATACATGCAGCGGCTAAACCTTTTGGATCTTTTCCTGTTCGTTTTAATCCATTCTTCGAAGCATCTCGCAACATATTAATTGCATTTTTTTGAATTTGAATTGGTAGATCTAATTCATTTCCAAAACGAAATACTAGTGATTCAGCAGTTATGGGTTGGTATCTTAGATTTAATTCAGGTAACACCTCTCTAATTATCATTGCCAAACTCCTATGAACTGTTCTTCTTGGGGTTAAGGATGCTTCACATACTTCATCTAATAAGCGAGGAAAGTCATGAACGCGAATCGCAGCATATAATGATCCTGAAATAAATCCATTAATCGACCTTCCCATTGTTAATTTTTTCTTTGCGACAATGCTATATATTTTCCAAGCTGTATCTGCAATATATTCAGGAATATTGAGCTTAGATGTTAGCATTTTAAGTTTTGGTTTAGCTTCCCAAAAATTCCGTTCAATGCTTGAAATTAAAGAATTTTGAATTTTTGAAAGACGAGAAAAAAGAGCTTGTTCTTTTGCACCAATACTCTTTCCTTTGCTATCCGTTTTCGTGTTCGGAAGCATAGTGCGAGGGCCAAAATCGCGCCACCGTGGTTCTGTTCTACGACGACTTTGTATTTCTTCCACTGTATATGCGCGTCTTTCATTTCCTACAAATGTTCTTTCAAATATTAATCCACAATTTAAACACACTTTATTACCGTCTCTTGACTCTATAAATGGGTTATCACAACAATAATTCTGGGGTGTTATGTTCTCATCGATCTTATCATTTAGATAACGATTACGGTATTGTTCATTCATATTTTCTCACAAATTATTAGATTAAAAAGTAATACAACAAGTCAAAAAAATTCCATATCACAACGGTGATAAGACAATGTGATAATAAATTGATGTAATATTCATACATCTAGTTGTATATTTAAATCTATGTCTCAAAAATTGACAATTATCTGAATTTTTTTTTTACAAATTAAATAAATAAGAAGCTATCAGTTCATTTTTTTTCAATAAAATATAAAAAAAATATCACAATGTTTAGCTTAAGATAATGATAAATAACACTATAATAATAGTATAATTACACTTATTATTGTTTTATAATGAATATCATCAGAATTAATGTCGGTACTGAAGAAATAAAATATGAAGATATATCGGAAGATTCAAAATTTTTCCTATTAGGAGGACGAGGTTTAAGTTCTCACATCATTCATGATGAAGTTAACCCATTATGCGATCCTTTAGGGGGGGAAAATAAGCTTATTTTTGCCACAGGCTTACTTACAGGGAGCCCATTTCCTTGTTCTGGACGTACTTCTGTTGGAGGAAAAAGTCCACTAACAAATGGAATAAAAGAAGCAAATGTAGGTGGTCGCCCATCCATAATGCTAGCATCTTACGGGATAAGAGCATTAGTTTTAGAAGGGAAATCGACAGAATTAAAAAGCTTAATAATAGATAAAGAGGGCATCAAATTTGAATCTACTAATGACTATGAAGGGTATGGGAATTACAAGCTTCATGATGATTTATATAGAAAATATGGTAAAAAGGTTGGAATTTATTCTATTGGTCCTGCTGGAGAAAATTTGATGAAAGCAGCAAGTGTTGCTGCAAATGATTTAGAAGGATATCCAAGCCGTCATGCTGCTCGAGGGGGGCTAGGTGCTGTTATGGGATCTAAAAAGATCAAAGCAATTATTGTTATTCCAATGAAAAATTCAGAAGTACAAATTGCTAATTTGAAAAAGTTTAGAGAAATTTCAAAACCATTTGCTAAAGAACTTGCTGAGTCTAAGATAAATTTTTCAATTTATGGTACTCCCAATATGGTTAGAGCAATGAGTGCTTATGGTGGGTTGCCAACTAAAAATTTTAGAATGGGTTCATATGATAATGCCGCTGATATCTCAGGAGAGAAACTTCATGAGTTAGTTACTGCTAGAAATGGAAGAAAACGTGTCCCATGTAGTCCTACATGTGTTATAAAATGTTCAAATATATTTCTTGATAAGAACGGAAACCATATTACCTCTAGTCTTGAATATGAGACTATCTTTGCAAATGGATCTAACTTACTAATTGATGACCTTGATGAAATAGCAACAATAGATCATTTATGCGATGATGCTGGAATTGATACCATTGAATTTGGGATTACAATGGCCGTTGCAATGGATGCTGGTAAAGTTAAATGGGGTGATGCACAAAAAGTATTTGAAATTTTAGAAGAAATAAAAAAAGGATCGAAAGATGGTAGACTCTATGGAAATGGTGTTTGTCACCTTGGAAAGGAAATAGGTTTTAATAGAATTCCTCATGTGAAAGGGCAAGGTATTTCTGGATATGACCCAAGAGTATTTAAAGCGATGGGTGTAACATACGCTACAACTCCTATGGGAGCGGATCATACTTCTGGTGCAGCGATTGCTGGAAGAGTTGCTAGTCAAACGAAAGATTACGGAGAACTCACTGAAAATAAAGGGAAGCTAGATTTATCATATGAATTGCAAATTTATACTGCAATTTTAGATTCAATGGGGTGTTGTTATTTCATAGGTCCGAGTTATGAAAATATGGAAATTGTGAAAGATTCAGTAAATGCAATGTATAATTTAGAATTAACGAGAGAAGAATTAATTAAAATTGGACAGCGGATTATAAAAATGGAATTAGAATTTAATAGTAAAGCAGGGATTCTACAAGATAAGAATGATTTACCTAAATTTTTCAGAACCGAGTCCTCTGAACCTACTGGATTGAAATTTACATTTACAAAAGAAGAATTAAATCAGTTTTGGAATAAGCTTAAAATGAAAAAAGCATCTTAAATTTTTAATAACAATCTTGGGAGTGATGTTAAAATAAGAATTGGTGCTCACATGAGTGTTTCTGGAGGAAAATTCAAAGCTTTTGAGAGTGGACTAGAGTTAGGATGCGAAACTATTCAAGTGTTCGTTCGAAATGTACGAGGTTGGTCCTCTGGACCTTTAAAACAAGAAGAAATTGAAGATTTTCAAAAAAAAAAGAATGAGTTAAAGAATAAAATTTGGCCAGTAATATCTCATAATAGCTATTTAATAAATCTTGCTAGTACTGATAAAGAGATATTAGAAAAATCATATAATGCGATGTATGATGAACTAATAAAAGTAGATCAATTAGGTATAGAATATGAAAATATGCACCCTGGAGTTATCCCAATTAGTGATAAAAAAGAGATAACTAAAAATAAGGCTTTAAATGAAATTGCTGTTCAACTAAATAAATTGATCGATGCAACAAAGGATTCAAAAGTTATTATATTACTTGAAACAACAGCAGGGCAAGGAAAAGGATTAGGGAATAAATTTCATCATTTTAAAACCATTATTGATAAAATTAATAACAAAAATAGAATTGGAGTATGTTTTGATACTGCTCACTCCTTCGCAGCGGGATATGACTTTACAACTAAATCAAAATATAATAAAATGTGGGATGAATTTGATGATACAATTGGTTTAGCATATCTTTACGCCTTCCATATAAATGATACTGATAAAGAATGTGGTTCAAGAGTTGACAGACATACACATATTGGTCAAGGAAAAATAGGGAAAGAGGCATTTGGATTTTTCATTAATGATGATAGATTTAAGGATATCCCTGGAATATTGGAAACACCAAAAGGAAAAGATATGAAAGAGGATATTATGAATATAAAAACTTTGAAATCACTAAGAACAAAATAAATTACTTCTCTAGTTCAAACCATACAGGTGCCTGATTAAGGGGTTCTCCATTATAATTTACTGTAATTTCCTCTCCTCTTGATATATTTCGAAGAGTGATGTATTTAATACATTTGTTTTTATAATCATAGGTATATTTGACATTCGGTTCGTATGAATGATTTATAAACTGACTACCACTTAAAGAGATTGCTGAATCAAATTCTCCAATGCATTTTGGATCATCCCATTCAAAAGAGTAATTACATAAGACGGTATTTTCAATCAAATTCCAATCATTATTAGAAATAAGGATTATGTGAGCAACATCAATAATTTCTCCTTTTGGTATATTGTCTTTAGCAAATACTCCTTTTCCTTTTTTTTTTGAGATAAATCTTATTTCTAATAGTTTATTCATGGAATTCACATTAATATTTAATAAATGATTATACTATTGAATATATAAATCATTAGTTGAACTCTTTCTTCGTTAATATGATCAGCTATGATTACTCTATCTCAAACCAGACAGGGCTTTTATCATTAACTAATCCATTGTAATTTATCGTAATTTCTTCCCCTTTGGAAATATCACGTATAGTTTTAAACTCAATACAATTATTATTGTAATCATATATATATCTAACATTTGGATTATAAGAATGATTTATAAATTGACTAATACTTAAGGATATAGCATTCTTATATTCTGGTTTATGTTTTGGATCTTCCCAATCATAACAATAATTATACAAAATCGTTTTACTGATTTTTTTATAATCGTTATTTGATAACGGTATTACATGGGCAACATCGATTATAGTCCCCTTTTTAATTTCATTTAAGGCGACAACTCCTTTACCTTTTTTTGGAGAAATAAATTTTACTTCGATGAATTCATTCATTTCTGGTACTAATTAATTTAATTAATTTTATTCTATTGAAGCATGTCTCTTATCAATGTCAGATTCTGTCACACCCAATTTATTCATTACTATTCCCCCTATTGAGTCTAGGACAGCTAACGTTGAAATATCAAACAAACTTGTATATGGTGCGAACGTCTCGTGTGAAAGAGCAACATCTTTACTTTTACCTTTAATGTTCATTATATAATCAGATATTTTCCCAATCGTACTTTTTGGATTATTGGTTAATAATATTAATTTTCCCCCGATCTCTTTTGCTCTCTGTGCTATTGCAACGGTTGAGGTTGTTTCCCCACTTCCACTGATTAATATTAATAGATCTGTTTTTTCATATCTGTATGTTATTGCATCCGAGATAAAACAAGAATTAATTCCTAAATGCATTAGCCTTTGAGCAAAGCACCTTCCTATAAAACCAGAACGTCCCGCACCATAAATAAAAATCTTGTTATTGGTATTGTGCATATTTAAAATTAATTCAATTGTGTTTAAAATGTCATTAAAATTGATAATCTTCGCGTTTTCTTTGACTTGATTAGCAATTTCAAGCAAAGTATCATTAAATCTCTCTTCAATATTATCTAGTTTCATTTTTTTCTTCCCTAATTGACTTATTCTTTATATTTTTCAGGATTGACACAAGTACGCCATTCCATTACTGTTTCTTTCGGACCTAAACCAATAAGTAAATCTCCTTCTTCGAAAATGAAATCAGGTTTAAATCGATAAATCCATTTATCTTCTCTCTTTAAAGCAATTATATGAAAACCGCGCTTATAACGACTATGCTGAAGCTCATTATAAGTTTTTTTCTTAAAATATGAATTTTCAGAAAGTGTCTCTCTCACGACAATTTCAGATGTTTCTCGAATAGCTTGTTGTAATATACTATGTGGTTCAAAACCCTTGATTATATTTTCTGCTATATGTGTTGCCGAATCAGCAATTAACTCGCAAGAAAAGATAATTCGCATAATACCTGTTAGATCTCTTGGTGTTTCTACAAGGTGAGCTAAATCAAGGAGATCTTTTTCAAAAGCTAAATTTAATCCATCTATTAATTCTTCCATTTCTAAAACATCTTCCGCTAATTCCTCATTTTTGAAAAATAAGGCCGCTAAGGCTAATTCAACCATAGTTTCTGAAACATCTGTTATTAAAACATAATTCCTCTGGAGTTCTTCAATTTTTTCACATATATTTGGATTTTCTAAATCAATTACCAGTTGATCATTCTTATAACCAATATCAAATGAGAACGGTTCAGGATCTTTACATAATGCTTTCAAATCAATAATTGGTTGAATTTCACCCTTAACAAGTAATATGTCATTTCTTGCCAATTTTTCATTTTTTTCGAAGAGCCATTTATTTCCTCTCCGTATCGCAATTAAATCAATACCATATTTAGATCTAAAGTGAATTTCCTTCCTTATTTGCCCAATAAAATTACAATCTTTATTTACTGTAATTTTTACTATAGGTTCTGGGACAAAACTAATATCACTAAATAATTGTACGAAATAAGAAATATCACTATTGATATAAACAGTTCTGGCAATATCACTTAACGCATCAGATATTTTATCAATCGAATAACCCATAACTACAATGGGTTCTAATGTTTTAGCTTCATTTAATCCTCCTGGATGCGCTTGAATTATTTGAAAATTCAATAAAAAAGTGAGTTCGTGAATTCTTAGTTCCATTTTATAGGCTTCATCAGCTAATTCTTTACTTCCAAATTTTATAGCACTATAAGCCAAATCAATCATTAAATCTATATTCTGTTTCATTTCCCTAATTAT
>JBHLOJ010000027.1:0-30445 GCA_048940605.1 Promethearchaeota archaeon | reverse complement strand
TCATAAATCTCGCCCATTTTAGCATCTCTAAAATATCTTTCTACAGCATAAGCTTTCATTAAACCATATCCTCCATGTATTTGAACAGCACTATGGGCTGCCTTCATCGCTGCTTCAGAGGCTACTAATTTTGCCATAGCACTAGTTAAACTATAATCCATTCCATTATCACACATAAACGCTGCTTTGTAAGTTAACAATCTACCAGATTCTACAGCACATGCCATATCAGCTATTTTCCATTGAATACCTTGAAATCTTCCTATTGGCTGTCCAAATTGAACTCTTTCATTAGAATATTTAATTGAAGCTTCCAGAGCCGCTTGACCCAAGCCAACACATTGCGCCGCTATAGATATTCTACCAAAATCTAATATTTTCATAGATAATTTAAAACCCTCCCCAGTTTTTCCCAATATATTTTCTTGTGGAACACGAACATCTTGAAAAACGAGTTCAGATGTATTTGAGGCACGAACTCCAAGTTTATCTTCTTTTACCCCAACAGAATAACCAGGAGTGTCTGTATCCACAATAAAAATAGTTAATTCCTTTCTTGAACCTTTCTCTCCAGTTTTCGCAACTACCAATAATGTTTTAGAAATACCTCCATTTGTAGCAAATATCTTGCTACCATTCAAAATCCATTCATCACCATCTTTTACGGCACCCAGTTGTACTCCTCCGGCATCTGAACCTGCGTTTGCTTCAGTTAGGCAAAAGGCACCTATTTTATTACCTTTAGCAAGATCAATAAGAAATCGTTGTCTCTGATCTTCAGTTCCGAATTTATAAATAGGATATGCACAGACACTACAATGAACACCTGTTGTAATACTCCATGAGGCATCTACTCTTCCAATCTCTTCTGTTATAATGGAAGTACTTATTGTATCGTCATGAAGACCAGCACCCCCATATTCTTCTGGAATACATGTGCCGAAATAGTTCATTTCCTTCATTTTCTGAAAAGCTTTTTCATCTAACTTTGAATTTTTATCACTTTCTTCTGCTACAGGCGCAAGATATTCTTGAGCAAATTCCCTAGTGATTTTTCTTAACATTTTCTGTTGTTCATTTAAAACAAAATCCATATTAATCTCATCAATGAATAGTTAAATATTTCAAAATCTACCTATTGAAAAGAATAGTTAATATTAATAATTATATTTTATCAATCCAAGCTAATAGCCAAAGGTTTTGAATTCTCATAAAATTCAGTTGTCATCCATATTAAAGGTTGTATGAATCTGAGGAAGCTATTATCCACCTAAAAAATTTTATTCAAAATTTATTTAATGAAAAAAAACAATAAATAGAAAATAAATAGATATTATCTTCTTTTTTCATAAATCCTATGAATTTAAATCCAATTTTTGCATTAATTTAAATATGAGAAATAAATCCCAACATTTTGAAATTTCAGAGCATAAAGACTATTTGTATGTAATAAAAGAAAATATATCCATTGTTCATCCTGTCTATAGAAATGATCCTCTTAATATGTATTTGATTTTAGGATCTCATTCTGCTCTTCTACTTGATACGGGGTGTGGATTATTCCCATTAAAACCAATAGTAGATAATTTAATAAAAGGAAAAAGAATATTAGTTCTCAATACTCATACTCACTGGGATCACATTCTAGGAAATGAGGAGTTTGGGGAAGTCTATGTTCATAAAAATGAAGCTCATATAGTCTCGAATCCTTATAATTTATCATTCTTAATAGATTCTCCTTGTGAAATTGTAAAGAAGTATAGGGAACAAAATTTTTTAATCTCACCAGCACAAAGTGTAATAAAAATAGAAGATGGATACGAATTTGATTTAGGGAAAATAAGCGTGAAAGTTATTCATACTCCTGGGCATTCTCCAGGTTCTATTTGTTTACTCACTAATAAAGGTGAACTTTTTACAAGTGATGTTGCTTATTATGGAGATATATTTTTACCAAAAAGAAGTGAATTTCCAAAAGTACTTAAATCACTTTCTAAATTAATAGAAATATGTGATAAACAAGATATTGTTGAACTATATCCCTCTCATCGAAAATATCCATGTGAAGCAACGCTTTTAACAGATCTTTACGATGGTATAAAAAATATTAAGAATATTTGGGAAACCAAAAAACCATTTGATTTTTTTGAAGCTTGGCAAATCGATGATGAGAAATTCAGATATTATATAGCAACAGAATAAAATTTTTTGTGTTGAAATTAAATTTTTGTACTCAAATTTAAAAGATAATAACTCTCTTTATTTTCTTATATCTGTTACATTAGTACGAAATTTAGACGAAAAACCATAATTCAAAAAATATTCTTTAACTTATATTGTATGAATTTGTACTAATTTGTGTACAAATTCTTTCTATTTTAGATAACTATTTTTTATCTAATATTAAGACTTCAAAATTAATGGGTAGAAGTAATGGATAAAGAGAGCGCATATCTCATTTTTAAAGGAATCGAAATGATATCAGCAGAAAATGATTTAATTGGTGTTTTATTAATTCAAGATGGATACAATGTATATGCTAATAAAGGATTGGCCAGAATAATTGAATCTTCTATTAATGATATACTAACTATGAAAAAATATGGCCTTTTTAATGACATTCATCCTGAGGATCTAGATCATTTAAAAGAAATTCTTAATTCTACTTTAAATCAAGGTAAAAATGCAACATCTTTTTCTAATTGCAGAATAATTTCAAAATCCGGGAGAATTAAATGGATAAAATTATGTTTGAAACCAATTGATTATCGAGATAGATTAGCAATTCTATTAACTATGCAAGATTACACAGAGATCGTCGAATTGAGTTTTAATACAAGGAAAGATGATCGAAAAGATATGAAATTTGATTTAGATTTTGATCAGCTTCTAGATGAAAATCCCTTACTTGGAATTTCTATTTTCCAAGATAATAGAATAAAATATGTTAATCACCATTTATCAGACATAATTGGTTACTCATTTTTAGATTTAATGAACATGACTGTTTATAATGTATTAGATTTAATTCCCTTTGAATATCGAACGTTAATAAAATTAAATTATCAAGAAGTAGAAAGAGGGTTTAAAGAAAATTTAGATATCACATATCCGATTTATCATAAAAATGGAACTAAAATATGGGTTCATTCTTATGGAAAGAGATTCCATTTTATGGGTAAACCTGCTGTTTTTACTTTGACAAAATTTATTTCTCCATATAGAATGACTGAATTTAGAAATGGGAAACTTATTAATTTAGAGGAAACATTTGTAGATGACACTATGAAAAAAGAGTTAGAAAAAAGTCTCAAATTGTTAAATTTAAAATTGAAAGAAATAAATAATTTGAAATCAGAATTGTTATATCGTATATCACACGAACTAAAAACCCCATTAATACCAGTGAAAGGATATGCCGATTTATTATTAAGAACATATAAAGAAAATCTAGATGAAAATATATTATCTTATTTAAAAGCAATTATGAATGGTAGTGAACGTCTAGAAAATCTTATCAATGAACTCTTAGAAAGTTCAAATTTAGAAAAGAACCAAACTAAACTGAATCTTAAAGAAGGAGATTTAACCTCTCTTATCGAGCAAACTTTAGAAGAGTTAAATGATGTCATAAAGATGAGAAATCATTCAGTGATTCTCAATTTAAACGATAAGTTGTTAACCAAATTTGATGAAGGAAAGATCCATAAAGTGGTCTCAAACCTATTACTTAACGCAATCAATTATACTCCAAAAAAAGGTCAAATCAAGATTTATTCTGACATAAAAGATAGTAATATTGTAATATCTATTGAAGATGATGGAATTGGTTTAACAAAAGAAGAAAAACAGAAACTTTTCACGCAATTTGGAAAAATTGAGAGATATGGTAAAGGCTGGGATATTGGTATTGATGGTGTTGGTTTAGGGTTATATAATTCAAAAAAAATTCTAGAATTACATGGTGGGAAAATTTGGGTAGAATCAGAAGGAAAAAATAAAGGAAGCATCTTTAGTTTTTCAATTCCTTTAATTTAAATCTAAAAGTTTGATTAAATAAACTAATTACATTAAATTTTGACCTTAAGCATTATTAGTTTAACAGCTTAATGTTTGTTTATCATAATAATATAGTAAAAGAAAAAAAATATAGAAAAATTAATTATTTTCACTTAGAATTCGGCCTTTTGACCGCATTCTTGACAGTATTCCCCTACTAATTTTGTACCACAATTCTGACAAAACCTAGGCTTTTCTTGTTGACTTTGATCATCAACTTGAGTAACCGTTGTTGTGGGTTGTACTGGTTGGGGTTGATACTCGGAAACAGTTCTTCCTTGTTCTTGCGTATAAGCATAACCGATTGCAATAGCGAAGATAATTCCTATAATACCTGCAATGATTGGAAGATAAAATCCAATACTCGGATCAAATAACGTCCAGTAACCAGGTGGAAATTCATTATCTAAATAATAATAATATGCAGCTGGACCAGCAATGGCCAGAATTCCACCTAATAAACTAGTTCCTGCTGCTATTCTTTTATCCTTGTCGTATCTCACTTGATTAGCTGAAATGAACATCAACAACATCGCTAAAACTAATAATACAATTGTTGTTATTCCAATAGTCATATACTTATCATCATATGGGCTTAGCCAAAAATCTCCAGCAAAACCAGAATCAGAGTCTCCACCACCAGCCGCAAACCAAAAACCAAAATACCATATAGCAATTATAACATCTTCTTCCCAGAAACCAGTTGGAGGAAGAAGAACTCCAAGTAATGCTAAAACTCCACCAACCATGGCCACTTTCCAAACACTTCCTACCCAATCTGTCGATCTCATTTGTGCCATTTTTTTCACCATCTACTTTTTTTATTTCTCAAAATTGGATTTTCTCAAAAAATATAATTTTTAAGTAATATTAGATAATTTGCGTAATATCTATATAAGTTTTATTTAATTGTAAAAAAATAGGAAAAAAAATTCAAAAATAATTGATGTCGTCAAGGAAAGATAAATTAAAACAAAAACTTAACAACTTTTTTCATGAAAAGGTTGATAGTAAGGATCTTAAATCTCTCGAGAAAATTATCTTATTAATAATAGTGCTTGTGTTTACACTTATTGCTTTAGAAGCAAACAGATTATTAAGTTATAGAAAATATGATAGAGTTCAATTTCGTTCAGCAGGAGCAACACTTTATGCGAACCTATATTACCCTAGCAAGTCTTTACCATTTCAAGAAGGAAGGCCATTAATTATTTACTGTCATGGCATTGGGAGTCAGCGAGATTTTGACCTCCGAGTACCCATAGAATTTACAAAAAGAGGATTTTATGTGGCTGCTTTAGATTATCAAGGTCATGGTGAAAGTGGGGGGACAATTAATAATATTGATGAATCAACTAATACGCCCGCACTTGCTCAAGATTGTTCTAAATTATTAGAAAAATTGAAAACTCTATCATTTTTCTCAGATGTGAATGAATCTCAAGTCGGATTGATCGGTCATTCACTTGGTGGAATGGTAGTTCTTATGAATCAAGCGTTGAATCCAGAATTTAAGGCCACTGTTGCTTGGGCACCTCTATTAAATTTCACTCCACCTAGCTTTGGGCTTAAATGGCAAGGGTATGAAGAATTTATTCCTCTTAACCTAATAAATAGTACTAATAGTAAAAATTTGTTAATAATTATGCATACTAAGGATGAAGTTTTGGATTATCAAGATGCAGTAAAAGCTCAAGCATTGACAAATTGCACCCTAATTAGCATAACTAAACCATTAATTGGAGGAACTCACCAACTATTCTCTGATAAAGTTATAATTGACTCAATTAAATGGTTTGAACTAAAATTTTTTGGTTCTGAAACTATAAATGGACGAATTACTATTACATTTATCTGGAATTACATTCTAATTTTTCTGAATTTAGGATTGCTTATCGCTATAATATTTCTATTAATATCGTATTCCGCGAAATTTTTTCGATTAAATCCTAAATCCGATGATAAAAAACTCGAAGAGAGCGACAAGGTGCTATCTAAGAAGAATATTTTTAAAAATAAGATTATAAACTTAATCAAAATCTCCCGAATTATATTATATTCATCTCTTTTTATATTTAATTGGCTCTATTTTAGTGCTCTTTATGGATTAATAGGTGTTTTCTATGCTTCTCTAGTTTTTAGTGGAGTATTCTTGCTACTCAAATTTCTCGCATATGTTTTACGTCTATGGAGACAAGATATTAGATTTAGTAGAAAGCATCTAATAGATATAATAAAACAAGAATTTAATGTCAACGTACTTATTTATACAAGTATATGTGCTTGGTATTTTCTAATAATCTATTTAATTTTTTCCTTTTATTATCCATTTGCTTTTATGTGGCCATCAAGTCTCACAAATATATTTATTTCTATATCTATTTTCCCAATTTATCTTTCAATAGAGCTTTTATTTAGAAAGATTATATATCCTCTACTCAATTTTATAAAATCTGAAAAAACTAAAGCAAAAATAACTATTATCATTGCTTTCATAATCTATATAACTCTATTGGTCTTAGCTAGAAGCTATTCATATTTACCCTCTGTATTATTCACTTTTATCATTTTTCTAATAGTCACGGTGGGTAATACTATAATTTATGAGCATACAAGAACCTTTAGCGCAGTTCTAGTGAGTTCGTTTAATATAATTCAACTATTCTTCTCTGCTGTAATTTCAAATGTAATCGGACTTGGTGCTTACTCTCAGTTATTCTAAAACAATCTAAAATATAAGTAATATTTAATTTAATTTTTAAATATCATTTTAATTAAAAGAACTGTAGATAAAAATATTAAAAAATGTTGTTAAGCGTTGTTATAATACTTTCATGTTTTCTCGGAGTAATTTTTTTTATCATAACAGAAAAGATGAATAGAGCAATCGCTTCTTTATTAGGGGCAATAATCACTTATTTTGTTTTAATATTCCTTGAGCGTTTAGATTTTTCGGTGATTGTTGATCTTTTATTCAGTTCAAAGGATGATGATTATGTAAATTTACATTCTTTAATTTTAATTATAGGAATGATGATGAGTGTTCAAATTTCTCATGAGGTAGGAACATTTCAATTTATTGCTGGAAAACTCATTAAACTCTCAAAAGGAAAGCCTGTTCGTTTAATGATGATATTTTGTTGCGTGACAGTAATCATTTCAGCAATTTTAAATAATATTTTAACAGTTATTATTATAATCCCACTTACTGTTACAGTTTCAAGAATTTTAAATATAAATCCTTCTCCTTATATTCTTACTCAAGCAATATTGGTAAATATAGGTGGTACTGTTTTTTCAATTTCATCAATTCCAAACATTTTAATTACAACATATGCAAGAATAGAATTTGTAGAATTTTTTATTAATGTTGGGTTAATTTCCTTTATAGTTTTCATATTTACTCTCTTATTTTTCATTCTAATTTATAAGAAAGAATTAGTAATACCAGAGGAAGGTAAAAAAGCATTAAAAGAGTTTGATGTATGGAATGTTGTTCAAAATAAAAGACTGTTATACCAATCATTATTTTCTTTAATTCTCTTATTAATATTACTCATAATTGTTCCTTCTTCCTTTATTCCCCCAGATATCATTGCATTAACTATTGCAATTATTTTAATTATTATAACTAGATTAGAACCAAAAGAAATTATAAGTAAAATAGATTTTGAGTTAATATTTTATCTTTTAGGTATCTTTATAATCGTTGGAGGCCTTGAAGAGACGGGAGCAACTAAAGCTATAGGAATTTTTATACTCGATCTTGGAGGAACTAATCTTTTTCTCCAACTTCTTTTGATTCTTTGGTTTTCGGCTTATTTAAGCAGTTGCATTGATAATATACCTATTACTAAGGTTTTAATTCCAGTTGCAGGTACTATGACAGAAACTACTTCATTATTTAATAAAAAACAACTATTTTTCAGTCTTTCATTTGGAGCTAATTGGGGAGATAATTTAACTCCATTAGGTGATAATGTTCTTGTTTTTAATATTGCTGAACAAAATAAACGTCCTATAACTTTTAAATCATTTTTCAAATTAGGATTTGTAACAACAAATTACCAATTAATAATTATTTCACTTTATTATTGCCTAATTTTTTACATTCAAATTGGAATTTTTATTTTAGGAAGTATAAGTTTAATTCTAATGATAATCTATTTTTTAAATAAATTTGGACCAAAAAAGATTAAATCTCATATCTATGCTTTTAGTCATAAATTAAGAGAAATTATAATAAGGTGATTATAAAATAGTATTTAAAAACGTTCTACGAATAAAAGCAGCTTTACCAGAAGTTAAACATGTTGCTATGTTTTATAATAATGGTACAATTTTTCAAACTACTTTTGAGCAAGATATTAATATACCAAAATTAGGTGAAAATCTAGCAGAAGTCTTAAATCACATAAGAAAACTCTATGAAATTTGTAATTTTAATTTTGAAGATTATAAAAAAATAATTTTTGAAACTGATGATATGTCTATTATTATATTGAAACTAGGTGAGGATAGTAATATTTCTCTATTTTTCAAGAAAGAAGAAGAAAAAGAACTAAAACTGACTGCAATAAAAAGATATATGACTAGAATTGAAGAATTAATTGATATGGATGAGAGAGAACTAATAATACAAGAGATAATAACAAAAGAAGAAGAAATTAAACATTTAAAAGAATTACTATATGAAAAAAATGAAAAAATTGAAAAATTCGGTGAAAAATTAAAAGAAATTGAGGAAGGATCAATTTTAGGTGATATAAAAGAGGTTACTGAAAATCTATATAACCTAGAAATAGAATACGCAAATTTAAACAATGATATAGAAAAAAAAGAAATTGAAATTGAACAATTAAAAGAAAAAATAGAAAAAAGTCATAAATGAGTTTATAAAAATTATAAATTTAAATCTTGGATTAATCCAAATATTACAGGAATTAATAAAATTATACTAATGCCGATGAAAATAATGAATATGAAGAATTGATATGTATTTTTTTTTAAATCTTTGATAATTCCTATAATACCAATTATAAAAGAAGAAATCAACAACCCTACTGAAAGCAATACTAAGAATATCAAGGGATTTACCATATTAGATCATCAACATTTCTGTTTTCAATAATTTTAAAAATTAATTTCCAAGATCATATTCTTATTTAATACTTTTTTTTAAAGAAAATAAAAAAAAAAAAGTAAGTTCTAATTAAATCAATTTTTAGCTATTAATTTCTATAGGTCTGATTTTTTCACGTTCAGATAATTTTTCAGAGAGTTCTTTCTTAAGATCAGCCAATTTATTCTGTTTTTGAACTAAATTTTTGTTTATCTCCATCGATTCAGTCTCAAATTTAGTTAAACCTTTCTGAATTTTAAGATATACTTCTTCTGCTTTAGAGATTTTCTCATTAGGAGCATTAGTATTTACTAGTTTTACATATACTAATTGTTTATTTGCTAGATTACCTCTCTCTTTAGCTTCATCCACTTTTTTATTAGCAAGTTTTACTTTTACTTCAGCAACTTCAGCTTCAATATTTGCAATTTTTAACTGAATTTGTGCTATTTTAGTTTGAACTTCTGCAACTTTTTCGTTGTAAACCGCTTGATTTTTCTCAGCTTTTAAAATATCCTCACTAAATTTCAGAAGATTTTTTACTTTTTCTTTTCTTTCAACTACTTTCCTACTCTTCTCAGCTAATCTCTCTCGTATTTTTGCTAAATCAATTTCACTCTTAGCAAGCATTTCCCTTGCTTTAGCCCTTTTTACCACTTGTTTAGCTAAGGTTTTCATTTCGTTTCCCGATTCTTTTTCCATCTTCGCCAGTACTGAATTTTCTTCTGCTAATTTTTCAATACTTTTGGTTTCTTCCATATAAATCAACTCCTTTTTTTTTTTAATTTTTAGTTTTACCTATTTTCTTAAAAAAATGTATTTTTTTCTATTTTATTTAGGTTAACTGTACATTTCATCAAAATCTTCTAAGTCTTCTTCCTCGTCTTCATCTTCATAATCCCTATCATCTTCCTCATCAGAATCATCATCTATCTTCCCTTCATCATCTTCCTCATTATAATCATCATATTCATAATCATATTTCTTCTTCTTTGTTTTGGGGTCTCCTTTCATTTTCTGCTATTTTCCTCTAATATTTTTTAGTTGATTATTATTACTTCATAAAAATTTCTTGGTATATAAATGTTTTCATTTGAAAACAGACAAATTATTCGACAACTTTATATACTCTGATATCATTATTTAATATAGAAAGATAAGTCTTACTAAAATAATAAACTACGACTTAACATGACGAAAAAACCCCCCAAAAAAAAAAGTAATTTTATAGGATTAAGGCTTTCAGAAGAAACATTAAATAAACTGGAATTAATTGCTAAACAGGAGAATAAAACGAGAGGATTAGTTGCAAAAGATGCGATTGAGCAATGGCTTAATATAGAATTGTTTAATCAAACTAATGATATGATTATGATTTCTAAGTCAATCTTTTCCAAAATTCTACTTGAATTAGACGACTTATCTTTAGATGATATAGCAAAAGATTTTGCTAATTTATTTTCCGATATAATGAAATTCTCAACGGCAAAACCAATGAATGAAGATACCTTTAAGTCATATACAACTTTTTTAATTGATTTTTTCGGTAAAAATGGATTAAAGTGGTTTAATACCCTTGACATTCAGGTTCGAGATACTTCTTTCATTTTTAGGGGATTACATGATATGGATGAGGTTTATTCAAATTTTTTCTCAAAATTTTATAAATCTCTTTTATCTGAATATTTTGAATTAGATTATACCACAAAAATGGAAGAAAAAACATCTAATTTAATTCATCTTGAATTTAAACTCAAATAGAAAAGGAATTGAAAAAACAAATCAATCAAACAAAATTTTAAAATAAAAGAGGGAAAACTAAAAAAATGATTCCAAGAAAAATTGTTGAAAATTTAATCGATAATCTTGTTTATGTCTATATTAAAGAGATTGGTAAAGAATTTGCTGGAAGGATTAAATCTATAAATGAATTCGACATTGCGTTATTAGAAGATAAAAATGAGAATATTTCGTATATTCCAATTTCAGAAATAAGCGTGATTACAGCGAGAAGTTAAAAAATCTAAATCTAAAATAAAATTTTTTAAATTCTTTTATTTATTTTAAAAATTCTATAAAAAAGGTATAGGTGAGAGATGAAAATTATGGTAAATATAGGAGAATTAGAGATTCTTGCAGTAGAAAACTCTATTATTTCAAAAAAAGAAGGAATCTTAGCAAGAGAATTGAAAAAAGCCGTTAAAATTGAGTTAAAGAAAGTTAAGGCTAGAGAAAATCTTATGCAAAGAATGTTGGAATCCTCTAATATACGTAAAAAATTAGTGGAGAAAAATCGTGAGATTATAGACAGAAAAATAAAGAATAAGGCTATTTTGCATATACCTGACGCTGTTTTAAATAATGAGAAAGATTATACTATATATAACGAGAGAATTGCTCAGATTCAAAATAAATCAGCAAAAATCCATAAAAAAATAGCTGATTTGGAAAGAGAAATTTCTGAAGAAAGAATTAAATTTGCAAATAGAAAAATCGATTTATCAAATGAAAGAAAACAATTATCTAAATTTCAATTCTCGTATATTAAAAAAGTTAAAAAATCGAGTTCTAAGGATAAAATAGCAGATACTCAAAATCTTTATATAAACAAACAAAAAGAGGTAGAGCATGCACGAATGAGAGTAATGAAAAAATTAAATGATATCAAAAAAAAAGAGAATAAATTAGCTATATACAAAGGAGAATTATCTGCAACATTAAACGAATTAGAAAAGATCAAACACAATAATATCCCTTTAGATTAGGCATGAAAATAAGGAAGTATCTTAAAATTAAAGCAAGAACCCTAGAGAACCTAAACAAATTAAATTTAAATAATATCTCTCCTAGCTAAAAAGTGTAACCAAATTCAATTTATTAATTAAATAATTAATGGTGAAAAGAAATGAATAATTTAAGTAATATTGAAAAAGAAGCTCAGCAAAATTCTAAAATAGCACAATATGAGAAAGAACTCGCACAGAAATCTAAAATTAATGCGATGATTGAAATTAAAAAATCAAAAGCTAGAGAAAAATTATGTAAGATTGAATTCGAATTGTCAGATAAAAAAAAAGATCTTGCAGAAAAAAGAAGGATCTTAGCGAAAACAAAATCTGAAATAAAAAAGAATAACATCTTAGATTTTTCTGAAGAAGAACTTAAAATTGAGAATAATTATGCAATTTATAATGAACAGATTTCTAAGAATCAAAAGGAAATAGCTGAAATTAATAGAAAAATTGCTTTGGTGGAAAGGCAAATTGCTGAAGAAAAATTAAAATTAGCTAATGAAAAATTGGATGTTGCAAAGGCACGAGATAAACTAGCTAATAAACAATTAGCATATTTAAAAGTCGCTAAAGCACCCACATCAGAAGATAAACTTTCAACTGCGAAAAATAATGCAGAAAACGAAAAGAAGAGACTAATAAAACAGAAAAATGATGTTTTAGAAAAAGAAAAAGATATACAGAAAAAAGAAAATAAACTAGCAGATTTAAAAAAAGAATTTTCCTCGAAACTCGCAGAAAGAGAAAAAATCAGACATCCTGGAGTTATTCTTGCGGAATGATCTTTAAACTCTGAAATTATATCTTTAAATTTATTTTACTTCTAAATCCATTTCTTCCTTTTGAAAAATACAAACATTAAGAGAGCAATAACTATCATAATAATTATGATTATTGTAAATAAATCATATTGAAAACTCTGGTATACAATAAAATTCATCCCGTAAAATCCACCTAAAAATGATAAAGGAATAAAAATTGTTGAGATCATTGTCAAAACCTTCATTATATCATTCATTTTATTACTGACACTTGAAAGATACAGATCCAACATTCCAAAGATAATATCCCGATAATTCTCCAAAAGATCACTTATCCTAAAAACATGGTCATATATATCCCTTAAATAGATTTGTAAATCATCTTTAATTAGATTCGACTGCTCACGTTGTAGCTTGTTTATCACCTCTCTAATAGGCCAAATTGATTTCCTTAACTCAATTGAAGATCTTTTCAATTTATAAATAAGTTGTAAGGTTTCCGGATCAGGGTTCTTTATAAGAGTGTCCTCGATATCTTCTATATCTTCACCAACTTTTTCCAATACAAAAAAATAATTATCAATGATAATATCAATCAATACATAAAATAGATAATCACTACCCATTTGTCGAACTCTTCCCTTGGGTACATAAATTCTTTCATAAATGGGATTAAAGAGTTTAGTATCACGCTCTTGAAATGATATTACATAATTTTCTCCTAAAATTAAACTAATTTGTTCATAATCAAAATCTTCTTCTTCCTTATTCCAGCTTAACTTTTGCAATACGGTAAAAATATAGCTTCCATAATCTTCCAGTTTGGGGCGTTGATTAGGACTTAATATATCTTCTAAAACGAGAGGATGTAAATTAAATTGTTGCCCTATCCCTTCGATAATATCTATTTGCGCGAGACCATATACATCAATCCATTTAATTAAAGGCTTTTCAATTTTATCAAGATCAGTTGTAACTCCCTTATATTCTTGATAATTATAATGATCTTCAGTATATTCAGTTACTTTAATCTTAGTTATTTCTTTTACTTTATCCCCTGTGTATACTAGCGTTCCTGGTGGAAGACCAATCTTTTTTTTTTTTTTAATTGAAGGTGTAACCTTACGGAAAGGCCGAGAAAACCTCCTCAAATATTCTCACCAATCATTTTTAAATGATTTTACTACATTAATTTATTAAACCAACTTTTAAAATTAAGTTTTTCTTATTCCATTTTAAATAAGAAGCAAAATGCTTTGAAATGTAATAACTTCTGAAATAAGTGTTTAATGGTGAAAAAAGGTTATAAAATCTTAATTTGGATTATATTTTTGGCTTCTATTGTAGTGATTTATGCTCTTTATGGATTTAAAGAATTATTATTAAATGTAATAATTCTAAATTTAGTTGCTTATGTATTAAGATCTATTCTACTTGATATACTTCAGAGTTTGATTAAAACTCTACTTGTTCGTTATATAATCATGATCATAATAAATGTTATATGGCTGTTTTTCCCATTTTGGTTAATTTTTATAATTTCTCCGATTTATTTTGTAGCAATTATTTCTTTTCTGGTAGTAGCAATTTCTTTGACATTTCAGAATATTATAAACAATATCGCTTCAGGAGTAATGCTTTTATCTTCAGAAGGTTTTGAAGCAGGTGATTTAGTCAGAATCAATAATGTGGATGGTATTGTAAAAGAAATTACTCTTACAAATCTAAAATTATTAGATTTTGATGGATCTATTACTTATATTCCAAATAAGACTGCTTTTAATTCATCAGTAGTTCGTTATACTCATACTCCAATTAAAAAAAAAACTAAAATTGAGATTTCAGAAGTAGTAAAAAAAATAAAAAAAATAATAACTCGTGAAAAAAAAATAACCCGATATATTAAAGTAGTTGAGCTTTTAGGTTCAGTAGACTCAGAACACCTTGAGAAATTGTTAAATCCAATTTTTGATAAATATGAACCCATTTTCGGTATAAAACCTTATTTTTATGCAAATTATACTGTTAGTGGTATTATTAATCGACTAAGTATTACGATTCAAATTCTTTGTAAGGATCCAAATCTAATTTTAACTTATACAGATCCCCTAATAAAAGAAATTCTCTTTAAGATCTATGAAAAAGAATTAAATTTTGGTTCAACTAATAATCAAATCAATGAGGGATAAACCGAAAATGCCAATTTTTAAATCAAACTTGGAAGCATTTATATATATTTTAATTATTGGGATCGGATTTTATTTTTTAAATAAGTTAATCTCCGGGATATTAGGAAAAAGTGAAAAGATACCATTAAAACAAAAGATTATCATTAATTTTGCTATTAAAATTATCACTGTTCTAGTAATTGTGTTTTTTATTATTGAGGGATTTCCTATAATTTCAGAAATTGATCCTACTTACACTGCAGTACTTACTGGTGCAATTAGTACTGCTATTGCTTTTGCTTCAAGTGGTGTATTTGCAAATTTCATTTCAGGAATTGTCATAATGTTAACGAGGCCTTTTGAAATCAATGATCTAGTCAAAATCGAAGGAGATAAAGGCATAATCCGAGAAATTAATCTAACAAAGATTAAATTAGAAACATTTGATAATATAATAATTGAAAAATCAAATGCTCAAGTTCTTACATCTACAATAGTGAATTATACAATCAAATTGGGTAAAAAGAAAGCTTTTGAAGATTTCAAAAGTAAGATCTTAGCACCTCAGGATGTTGGATTTAAGGATCTATATGTAGAGAGCTTGAATTCTAAAAAGAAATTTGAAGAGAATTTAAGGAAAGCTTATGATTCCTTTTCAACTAAATATTATCCAAAGTTATACAATTATACTTTTAGAATGTCTTTTCCTTACAAAGGATTTCGATTAATGCTTGATAAAATAACAAAACTATGTGAATCATATTACGAAAAAAATATTTTTCGAATCAAACCTCAGTTTGATATTGTTGATTATAATGTAAGTATTGTAGTTAAATTTCGAATACTAACATTTAGTCCACAAAAAATATTTGATTTTCAACCTAAATTTGCTAAGGATGTATATGATATCATCTATAAAAATAAAATTTCTCAAGATTGAAGGAAACCTTGAAGAAAAAAGAACTGAAAACTATATTTGAGTTTTTTAAAAATTTATTAAAATACAAAAAAGGAGGATTAAATATATACATTTAGGATTTATCCACTATTTAAATGGCTTTATATCCTTTCTTCGAAATTTACCAAGATATTTTTGTTTTTTTTGTTCAATTGGCTTTACATATCCCAGTAAATCATTAAAAACTATTTTTTGATGTAAATGAGGGCGGAAAATAGGTTTGTAATATTTTTTTTTCCAATAAAAGCGGAGACTATTGAGATAAACATTTAATTCAGTAATTTGCTGAGGTTTAATTTCTGTATAAGAAGATATTATTATTTCCTCCGTATTGTATTCAATATTTCTTTTAAATAACATTCCATCAGATTTTAACAGATATATCGTTCCGTTAAGATAAGTATCATTTTCCTTATTATGAGTTAGACCAAGGTACTGAGCATAAATTTTAAAATATTGACCAATTTTGATATTTAAATAATTTTTTTGAATAATATCTCGATTTTTATTTTTTATTACCGTTTTCAATTCTTGTTCGTCCATTTCTGCTTGATTTTTCTGGAGAATTTCATAATATTTGACTTGGAGATTAGTGAATATTAGCATTTCTATATCGTTATAAAAATCTTGAACTTCACGTGCTAGTATTCTGTCATCTTTGATGTGATCCCAAATTATAAAGAAAAGAACAGCAATTGAAACCGCTAAACTGACATATACAAGAATATCCTCGGGATTCATTATTATAAGAATTAATATTTTATTTTTAAGTTTTTTTACAATTCGATTCTTGTTAATCTATATTAATTATAAAATATCTCCCTATGATTAACTTTCTAAAGACTTCTACTCAATAAAATTAAATATAAATTTTCAATTATACTATTAGTATTTTTAATATTAGCTCTCAATCGTATATCTAAGAGGTTTATTAAAATAGTTTTTTACTACTAGTTAATTCTTAATAAATATTATTAGAGTTCCAGTATTTATAATTCCAAAGTAAAATAGCTATAGTAATAGTTGAAATATTAGTTTTTTAATAAAAGGTTTTTGAATATTATGGAGATAAAAATTTTTTCCGATTTAATAAATGAGGTTCATAATAAAGGCATTTGTCAATTATGTGGTGGGTGTGTAAGTTTTTGTTCTTCATTTGAGGACAATATAATTGATTTTGTTGATTTAAATTCTCCTCCTCAATATATAAATGAAGAAAAATGTCTTAAATGTGGAATATGTTATTATATTTGCCCTCAAACACATGTTTTGGATGAAACTATAAATAAAATATATAAATTTTCGGATTTTACTTCAATGCCTCTAGGCTATTATGAGCAAATTTATACATGTCAATCAACCGATGGAGAATTTTTAAAAATTGGTATTGATGGAGGAGTTGTTAATTCAATAATAAATTTCTTAATTGAAAAAAAAGTGATTGATGGTGCAATTGTCGCTAAAACAACCGCTCCTTTCTCAAGGGAATCATTTATAGCTTATAATAAAAAAGATTTGATCAATGCCTCAGGAATTAAATTAGATATCTCTCAACAGTTAAAGGAGGCTCAAAGATTAAGCACTTATACAAAATCCATCTCTAAATTAACACAATATAAATTTAAAAAACTTGCTTTAGTAGGAACGCCATGTCAAATATATACAATTAGGTGTATGCAAGATTTAGAAATTATTCCTTCTGAAAATATTGAATTGTGTTTAGGTTTATTTTGTTATGAGAGTTTTTCTTTCGATAAAACAAAAATTAGACAATTTGAAAAAAATTTTAACATAAAGTTTAAAGATATTACAAAAATAAATATTAAAGAAAATGTTATTTTAAAGCTAAAAGACACAATTCAAGGTGAAAAAATACTCACAATACCATTTAACCAATTAACCGATTATATGCGCCCCTCTTGTAACTCTTGTAGAGATTTTACAAATATTTACGCAGATATTTCTTTTGGAGGTTTAGGTTCACATGAGAAATATACCACAGTAATCCCTCGAACTGACAAAGGAAAAAAATTTTTAAGAAAAGTTGTTGATGGGGGAGGAATTAAATGTTTGACCTTAGATGCTCAAAGGAAAAAAAATATGATTATTTTAATTACAGAATATTCTAAAAAAAAGTTTGAACGATATGATAATTTTTTTAAAAGTTTATCATAATTGTGGAAAGCTTAGAAATTTTTTCTTAACTCTAGAGAAAAGTACTAAAAATTTTGAAAAAATAAAAGTTTTCTATCAAATATTTTATAAATAGAATAAATTGACAAGTTATTTAGCTAAAATCTTACTCAACTTCCTATTTCTTTGTTTTAAAAAAATAAATATAGTTATCTATTACTTAATTATATAGAATTTTACTACAAATTAGTGTGATTTAAGATTGTTTGATAAAAATTATTTGGAAAAAGTCAGAGAAGAAAAAGAAAAATGGGAAAAACTTTATGAAAACTTAAAAGAACGCGAAGTAAAATTTGTATCCGACTCTGAGATTCCAATTAAAAACCTTTATACTCCTTTAGATTTGAAAGAAAAGGATTATATGAAAGATTTAGGTTTTCCTGGGATGCCACCTTATACTCGAGGAGTTTATCCTTCTATGTATAGAGGACGTTTGTGGACTATGAGATTATTTTCCGGTCATGGCACTCCTGAGGAAACAAATAAAAGGTGGAAATTCCTTTACGAGAATGGTGAAACAGGATTTAGTGCTGCTGTTGATGCACTCACTTTTAATGGAATTGATCCTACAAATCCCGATGGAGCCCCAGAAGTTGGAACATCTGGTGTTCCATTATATTGTATTGATAGTCTTTTTGCTTTAACTGAAAATATTCCCATAGACAAAGTAAGCGTAGCACTAGTCGTAGAGCCCTTCACAAGTGCACCTGTGTGTGCTATGTATTTTAATATGGCACAAATGCGAGGATATGATATAAGTCAATTAACAGGTACCACTCAAAATGACATTTTAACCATGACGGTTGGTTATATTCCATATAAAAATTGTCCCCCAAATCATATTTTGCGCTTAGCATGTGATTTCATTGAGTGGACTGTTCCTATGAAAAACGTTCCTAGGTGGCACCCAATAAATTTTACCGGATATAATTATCGTGAAGGTGGGATTGATGCAGTTCAAGAACTTGGATTTGTTTTTGCAAGTGCTTGCTCTCACATAGATAACCTCATTGACCGTGGTTGGAAAGTTGATGATTTTGTGGGCCGACTTGCTTTTCACTTAGCAGCGCATAAAGACTTCTTTGAAGAAATTGCTAAATTTAGAGCCGCTAGAAGGATTTGGTATAAATTAATGAAAGATAAATATGAAGCTAAGGATCCAAGAAACCTTGGTTTTCGATTCCATGTCCAAACTGCAGGATCTTCTTTAACAGCACAACTACCTAAGGTAAATATAATTAGAACGGCGATTCAAGCTTTAGAAGCAAACCTAGGTGGATGTCAATCACTCCATACTAATTCTTATGACGAGGCTATTTGTTTACCATCTGAAGAAGCCGCTTTAGTTGCCTTACGGACCCAACAAGTTATATCAGATGAAAGTAGAATTCACAATACAATTGATCCCCTTGCAGGATCATATTTTGTTGAATGGTTGACAGATGAGGTTGAAGATCGAGTCTGGAAATATATTGATAAAATTCAAAGAGTTGGATCTATCGATAAAGCACTCTCAACTGGATTTTTATACAAGGAAATGAGAGATGCCTTCCATAAGAGAAGAATGCGAATTGAAAGTGAAGACGAAATTATGCTTGGTGTTAATAGGTTTCCGGTACCATATGACGATGTAACTGATGTATTTAGAACTAACAAGGAAGCGATTTCCATAGAAGTCGAAAGAATTAATAAATTAAAAGCTAAGAGAGATAATGCTAAATTAGAAAAGATTTTAGATAAATTACGAGATGTGTGTGAAAAGGAAGAAAATATTATGCCGGTAATAATGGAAGCGACAAAAGAAGGCGCTACTGTAGGTGAAATATGCGATATTTATAGAGAAATTTGGGGTATTTGGGAACCTCCCCTAGCAATTTAGATTAGAGGAGATTATATAATGAGTGATAAAAAAATTAGAGTATTAATGTCAAAACCGGGTATTGATGGACACTGGCGTGGTGGCATTGTTGTATCAAGAGCTATAAGAGATGCAGGTATGGAACTTATCTTTGGGGGCTTTCAAAACGTTCAACAAATTGTTGAGGCTGCAATCCAGGAAGATGTTGATGTTATTGGTTTGAGTATACATTCTGGAGCACATTTTGCTTATACAAAAGAAGTGATTGATTTATTAAAAGAGAAAGGTGTATTGGACAACGTTATGATTTTGTTGGGAGGAGTAATACCGGCAAAAGATTTTCCCAAATTAAAAGAAATGGGTGTAGCGAACGTGTATGGTCCTGGAACGTTAACGAGAGATATTGTCGAATTTATTAGAACAAATGTCAAAAAATAAAAAAACCAAGTAATATTTTTTTAATCAACATATAATAACATAGCTATTTTCTTGTAGGGGTTACAATATTTGAAAAAGGATTATAATATTGAGACATTGATTACAAATTTCAGAAATAAAGATAAAATCGCATTAGCGAGATTAATTACAGTCATTGAAAATGAACCTGATAAAGCACACGAGATTTTTAGACATTTTGAAGATGTAAAGCATGATTCTTATATTATAGGGATTACTGGCTCTCCTGGAGTTGGAAAGAGTACTCTAACTGGTGCAATATGTAAAAATTTATTAGAAGAAGGAAAAAGAATTGGTATAATCTGCGTGGATCCTACCAGTCCTTTTAGTGGAGGTGCTTTTTTGGGTGATAGAGTCCGAATGACTAATATTTCATTACACCCTAATGTGTTTATGAGAAGTCTTGCGTCCAGAGGATATAAGGGAGGAATTTCAAGAGCAGTTTTCGATATAAGTTTGTTATATGAAGCATTCGGAATGGATTTAATTATTATTGAAACTGTGGGGGTTGGACAAGCGGAATTTGACATTTATAACTTAGCATATTCAGTTGTTGTAGTACTCGTTCCAGGATACGGTGATGCTATACAAATGCAAAAAGCAGGAATAATAGAAATTGGAGATATCTATGATATTAATAAGAAAGATTTGGGCGGAGAAGATATTGCGGTGCAGATAGAAATGATGCTTGACGATTCCACATTTCAAAGCGGTTGGAGACCTCCTGTTTCTATGACAGATGCAATCAATGGAGAAGGTATTGATGATCTTATTCAAAATATTATGGACCATAAAGAACATATCGAACTTTCAGGATTGATTACTGAAAAGAAAAAAAATCGGTTTAAATATAAAATTAAGGAGTTAATTTATTCAAAAATAGACAATATCATATCAGAGACGATTTTAAACCAAGAAGAAATTGATGAAATTATAAATCATGCTTTAGATGATGGGAAATTTAAAATCTATCGAACCATCCATAATAAATTCGAAGATGTAAATTTCGAAATCAAAAAAAGATAATAGAAAGGTTATTCTTAAAGCTTAATATTCTTTAGAATTTTAAAAAGCAAGTAACCAAAAAAAAAACCACAAAAGAGTCTATTAATTATGCCAATACTCGGAATAGATTATGATAAATGTAATAATTGTCAAAACTGTTATAACGCTTGTACAAGATACTTTAGAAGAGATAAAGAACAAAAAAGAATAATTTTTGTTGATCCTAATAATCTCTGTGATTCTTGCGGGCGTTGCGTAGCGAGGTGTAAATCTGATGCAATTTTATATGAGAATTTAGGAGAAATCTTATCTTTTGAAGGAGTCCAGGATCCAAGTACTTTACTCTCCTATGATGCAATACATAAATTCATGATTACCAAACGTTCAATTAGAGGGTATAAAAAGAAAAAAGTTCCTAAAGACATGCTAAAAAAAGTCTTAAATACTATGAAATATGCCCCTACGGGGGGAAATATCCGCACTTTACGATGTACAATAATATCTGATGATGATAAAATTAAGCGAATATCAGATGAGGTTATGGATGCAATTATTAAATCAGATAATCCGATATATAGTGAAAACTTTATAAAAGCAAAGAAATATGGAATAGATATGATTTTCTATAATGCTCCTCATGTAATGATTATTCACTCTAATAATCCAGGAGATGCAATGAATTCCACAATAGCCTTAACATATGGGATGTTATGTGCTCAATCTTTAGGATTAGGATCTTGCTGGATTGGTTTAGCTCAAGGGATTCTAAGTGCTAATAAAGAACTACGAGAAGAGATTGCTGGCATTCGTGATAAAATTTGGGGAGTTATAATTATTGGTTATCCCTCACAAACTTATTATAAAGTACCACCACGTCCAGATATAAAAACTAAAGGATTGGATGAACTAGAATAAATAATGGTTGAATTTTGTCCTAAGTGTGGAAATTTACTGAGAAAGAAACCTTGTCCCTGTGGGTATGACAATCTTGATTCCACATCTGAGAGCAAATCATTACTCAAAATTTGGTCTCCTCCGACTCCCAACATCATATATTGTAAAATAACGGCAACATCCTTAGAAAAACTTAAGAAAATGTTGAGTAAAGGAATTAGGGTTCAAAAATTAAAGGAAATTAGAGATAAATTAAAAAACCATTTTTATACATGCTGTAATTGCGTTTATTACCACGAAGAAATTTTTCATTGTCAACTGAAGAATAAAAATTTAAGAAAAGATTCAATATGTAAGAGTTTTGAACCTTTTGATAATTTAGAGTAAAAAAAATTTTCGAAAAGCGCTTCTCCTATAAAATTAAAAGATTTAGAAAAATTAGAATGTATTTTAAGTTAAATTAACTGCTTTTCTAAAATTGTTCGAAATGTGCACCTTAAACCTTTAAAAATAAGATTTTTACTAATAATATAACGAAGCTAATTCTTTTTAATGCAAATAAAGGATTTTGATTTACAGATCATAAATAAATAAAAATAACAAAAATAAATGTAATCCAGAAAATCATATGAATAAATTTACAGATCTAATATTAAATAAAATTAAACCTAATTGTGCAGTTTGGGAAATCACGTTAAAGTGTAATAGTAAATGTATTCACTGTGGTTCAGATGCGGGATATGCTCGTACTGATGAATTAAATACAAATGAAGCTTTAAAATTAGTCAAAGACTTAAAGGTATATGGTTATAAGGGAGTTGCTTTAATGGGGGGCGAACCATTATTACGAGATGATTGGTATGACATTGCAAGAGATGTAAAAAATCAAAAAATGCAATTATCCATAATCACGAATGGAATAAATTTAGAGAAACATATACAAGAGATAAAAGAATTAAAAACAGATTGTGTATCTCTAAGTTTGGATGGAGGAAGAGCAAAAACACATAATTATTTACGTGGTATCAGTAATTCATTCAAAAAAACTTTAAATCTTATAAATTTACTAAAAAAAGAAAAGCTTCCAGTAACTGTTATTACTACGGTAAGTAAAATTAATTTTAAAGAAATAAACATGATTAAGAAGTTATTAATTGATAAAAATATTGCATGGCAAATCCAATTAGCAATTCCTATTGGCCGTTTTCCAAAGGAATTAGTTATTTCTAGAGAAGAATATTATACTTTAGCATTATTTATAGCAATAAATCATAAAAAATATTCTTACAAAAGATTACCTTTAATCGGGGCTCATTGCTTTGGATATTTCTCAAGGTTTATTCCTAGATTAGGATTAAATCCTTGGGTTGGGTGTCAAGCAGGTCATTCAGTTTTAGGCATTCAAAGTAATGGGGACATAAAAGGATGTCTAACACTTCCAGATGATTATATTGAAGGTAATATTAGAAATGAAAAATTAGATGAAATTTTAAAAAGATTGAAAAATAAAAGATATCCATTAAAAGGATTTTGCCAACGATGCGATCTTGCTGATGAGTGTAGGGGGGGATGCCTTGGAACTAGTCTAGCTTTAAAATCCTTTGAAAATCCTTATTGTTTGAGAGCTATTGAAAATACAATAATAAATCATAAACTCCTGCCTATTAATAAAAAAATAGATACTACAATCTCAAAATTGATCAATATTTTAAATTAAATTAATAATAATAGAGGTTAATATTAAAAATGTTTGATGAGATTATCCATTTTTATCAAATTGGTAGAATTTTAGGAGTTAATAAAAATGAAATCAATAGAGTTTTCTTATCTTATTCGGGGAGATATAAAATAATGAAACTTTTCTGTTATGCCATAATTATTATTGCATTTTTCTGTATATTTATATTTTCACTCTTTATGATAATTAGCAATCCCGCAGAACCCACGTATCCTTCTAACTCTTTTTATTCGTCAGTAAAAGTGAAAGATTTTAAGAATAAATCTAGATTTAATAAACGTGCGTCCCCTTTCTATAGTAGATTTTTTAAAGTTCTAAATATTAGTGTAAAATCTTAAAAATGATTACCATAATTGCTCAGTTTTACAGATTTGGCAAATTTTTAGGGCTATCTAAAAAAGAGGTAAATAATTTATTATTTTTTCATGATAAAAGACATCAGACTTCATTTAGAATATTATTTATTTTGAATTTAATTGTATCATCTTCTCTCTTATTATCCATCTGGCACAATATATTCTACTATAAAAATTAAAGATTTTGAAAAGAAAAATGAAATTAAATATCGGTTGTGGAAAAAAGTATGAGATAGGTTACTGCAATATTGATTTATATGAAACATTAATTG
The DNA here is from genome assembly GCA_048940605.1 of Promethearchaeota archaeon. Lineage (GTDB taxonomy): Archaea > Asgardarchaeota > Lokiarchaeia > Sigyniarchaeales > SOKP01 > Loki-b32. The sequence continues at coordinate 5,813 of JBHLOJ010000027.1, read as the reverse complement.
CAGATAAATTAATGTCCGCTATAGATTTACAATTTGAAGATAATTGTTGTAAAGAAATAAAAGCCATTCATCTAATAGAGCACCTGTCATTTTTTGAAGCAATCTATGCCTTAAGCGAATTTTTTCGGGTATTAAAACCAGGAGGTAAATTAATTATTGAGACACCTGATCTCAAGAAAGTATGTCAACATTATCTAGATTCAACTAATGAACAAAAAAAAGAAATTTTAGGCTGGATTTACGGAATACCCCATAAAGGTTTACAACATAAATTATGTTTTCCTCCTTTCTTATTAATTGAACTATTAGAAAATAATGGATTTGAAAATATGAGTACCAAAAGTTTTTACAACCATGAATTTATTCCATCAGTAAGATTTGAATGTATTAAACCAATGAATGAATATGAAACAGAAATATTTCAAATTATAGCTAAAATCCGTAAAAAATTACTTACTCTAAATTACAGTAATTTTAATGATTCACTGTCAATTAAGGAACAAGAAGATTTATTATCTTTTATCGCAATACAAACACTTGAATTTAAAAGAAAGAAGAATAAAAAGTTAATTTATGACTTAATTATTGAATCACTCATAAAATGGCCTCAAATCGTCAATCTGTTATTGAAAGAAATAGAAAGTAAATATTTTATTTCTCAATCTGAAAATTCGAATATACGAGAAATTACAGATCTATTAATTCAACACAATTTCCCCAATATTCTATATAATTTATTAAAAAAAGGTCCGATTAATTCAGGATCACAAAAAATTGTTTTTCATTCAATAGAATCTTTTGCAAGAAAATTTATAACAAATCTAATAGTAGTAAAAAAGGAAAGAGAAAATCTTATTGATAAATTAAGAAATTTATCAAAGGAAAACGAAGATTATAATTTAAAATTTTTTGCATCAGCTTTGGCAGAAAGAAGTGCTTTTAATTTTTTTTATCTCGGTATAAAGCTATTTTATCAAAAAAATTATAAGAAAGCCAATAATATGCTTTTAAAATCTATACAACTCTATAGAGACAATTTTTTATTTTATTGGAATTTAGGTAAAGTTTTAGCAAAGCTAAAATCGAATTATCAGGCTATGAAAATTTATAAAAAGGCATTGCGTCTTCTAAGAATGACTAATGTTCGAGATAAAGGTAAGATAAAATCTGTTATAAAGGATGAATTAAATTGGATAAAAGGCAAGAAAGGTATCGTACCAAAATTTGAACCAGTTCCTTCTATTGGCTCTATATCATGATTGCGTAATGAGAAAATAATGACACCAAAATTTAAAACCAATAATCTTTTAACAAGAAAATAGAAGTGAGATCAATAAAATGTTTAATAAAATATTTAATCTCTATAAAATTGGAGAGGGATTAGGTCTAGGCAGAAAAGAAATAAACAAAGTATTTTTATTTGATAACAGTAAACATTCTCTATTAATTATAGTAATTACTTTCTTAGGAATGTTAATTGTTCTTGTTGGGATAGAAATATATGAGAACCAAGGATGATTTTTAAAATGAATAAAATTAAAAGAAAAATTGAGGCAATTACTACGAGAATTTCTTCACTATTCATCCCAATTTTTCAATACGTTCCATGTTTAACCATATGGAAAGGCATAATGAGTGTTCCATTAATAACTTACTTAACCTTTTTCTTTCAAAATCCCAAAATTCTATCAACTGACTATCATTTTTTATTTCATAATCATGGTATTTATTTTATTATATTTGGTTTCTGGCTCTTTGTTTATTCATTAATATTTCAATTAACTCATAGAAAGCAGCTAATTCGAACCGGTCCATATAAATATATGAGACACCCCCAATATCTAGCTTTCATTCTTATGACCTTTGGAATGACATTAATAGTATTTCAAACAACACCCGTTGTCGATTTTAATCCTTTTCAACTTAATGATTATACTTTTATCTTCTATATTTGGATCGGTGAAGTGTTGACGTATATAATCTTAGGTAAGATTGAGGATATTGCGTTAAAAGTTAAATATGGAGATAAATTTATAGAATATAAAAATACTGTATCTTTTATGTTCCCTACCGTAAAATTAAAGAAAAATGACTCGAAACATGGAACTGAGAAATAATAAACAAGTAAGAAATTTCAACTACTTTTATATCTTAAAATCATTACTCATAATTTTTTCATTGATTTTATTATTAATCATTTTAGTTCAGCTTATTGATTTATATAAATATAAAGAACTAACCTATAAAGAAAGAGAAAACTTTGAACCTATAATCATTTATCTTCTAATTACGGCAATTCTTTTAATAACCACTCTGACAATACTTTCGTTAAAAGAATATATGAACTATATCACAAGAAGAACTTATATTCAACGAGGAAATTCACATTTAACCCTCACGGATATTTTTGAAAATGAAAACCGAATAAACATAATAAATCAAATCCTGAGGAATCCCGGTATTCATCATAATGAATTGTTACGAAACTGTGATTTGCAAAAGGGACAATTACAATGGCATTTAGATGTTTTGTTAAAATATAATGTCATAAAAAAAGAGAAATATGGGCAGTATACAATTTATTTTCCGATTACGACATCATTCGATGCAAATGAATATTTAGAAAATCTTATCGTAAAATCAAAAACCACTTCAGAGATCTTAAATATTATTAAAGAAAATCCAGGGATTAATTCTTCTGAAATATCTCGAATTCTCAATCTTTCTCGCAACACAATTAAATACCATATCGATAAATTATCAGAAGAAAAATTGGTAAAATTAACTAAAAAAGGGCGTAAAATAGAGCTACATCCTATTCTAAATTAAATCGATAATAATGCTTCTTATCGACGTGGATATTGGTGTTACTCGATTTGCATCAGAGAAGATTATAAGAGAAAAAATTAAGCTGTTTGCTCAGACTCTATTATAACTCATTTTTTAAGGTTAAAATGTGATTTTAAAGCTATATTCGATAACGCTTTAATATTATCAATTCTATAATTTTTAATATTATCATTTTATATTAAAATTTTAAATTGGGTGAATATTGAATGAATAATAGCGATATTATCGCCAAGTTAGGAAAAATTGTGGGAGATCGATATGTCTCCGACGAACCTGAGATACAATTTTTATACCATTATGATTTTATAACGGCAGAACCTGAAGGAAAATGTGATATTGCTATTATGCCTGAAACTGCTGAAGAGGTCCAAGAAATTGTAAAAATTGCGAATAATTATAAGATTCCAATAGTACCTTGGGTTTCAGGTATTAATTTTGGTTCCATTGCTACACCTCGTAAAGGAGGAATAGTAGTCGATTTACGACGTATGAATCAGGTACTAGACGTAAATGAGGATGACATGTATGCCGTAATTGAAGGTGGAACAACATGGGCAGATTTAAAAGGCTACCTTGATAAGCATCATCCCGATTTTAGGGCGGGAGTAACTTTTTCCCCTCCAGGTACGGGAGTTATTCCTTCATGTTTATGTTATGGAATGTTTGATCTTGGGATGATAGGTGGTACTGGAGCAGAATTCCTTAATGGGTTAGAAGCTGTTTTAGGTTCCGGAGAATTAGTTAGAATAGGATCTTGTAGCATTTCAAATAAATGGTATGGTAGACAACCATTACCAGATTTAGCAGGATTATTTATTGGATGGGAAGGTACTACAGGGATTGTTACCAAAGCAGCCATAAAAATATGGCCAAAATTACCGTACCGTGAGGATATCGCAATTTTAGCACAAACAGTTGATCAAGGGGTTCCCCTAATGCTTAAACTTTCAAAAGCTGGACTGGGTATAGTAGACTTAGTGTTTTTAAACATGGGATGGTGTCAGGCAATTCAAGGATTTGATGAAAGTAGTGTTGCAAAAGATGCGGTAAGCCTTGGTTTGCCAGATTTTGTGGGAATTGCGACTACTCAAGCTTATACTGAAGAACAGCATAAAGCCCAATGCGAAGCTATAGGAGATATTTGTAGGGAATTTAATGTTGAACCTCAAACTGTGGGATCCTTTTTAGAATCATTTCCAAGTGATATGAGAGGTGTTTTTTTAGACATTTTTCCGGCATTTGGCGGCTATACACCTGTTCAAGCATGGGGATGTTGGAATTTTGCTCGTGGTGGTGGCGGGGAATGGATCGGATCTTATTGCTCAACAAGCGATATTGTAAGATATTATAAACTTGCAAGAGAAATAACTCTCAAATATGACAAACCTCCTCAATTTTATAGTAGGATTATGTTTGGAGGGCATTATTGTGTTGCACGTGCTAATTTATGTTTTGATAAAAATGATCCTGAGGATATTGAAAAAGCAAGAAAAATTTTAAAAGAAATTTTCAATGCAGTTCATCAAATAGATGGTGTTATTATGTATAAACCTCCTCATTGGGTTGTAGAACAACATAACAATAAAATTCTTCCCAACACAACTAATTTAATAAAAAAAATCAAAAAGTTGCTTGATCCTAATAATATTATGAATCCAGGACATGGAATTGAAGGTGATTAATATTTCAAATAATAGAGAAATGAAATTTATAAAGAATAAAGGTATATCGCAGATTTCACATATACCAGATCAACAAAAATTAGATAGAAATAAAGACATAGAATATTATAAAGAGATTCTATATCAATGCGGAAAATGTGGTACGTGCAGAACCGCATACCATGAAAATGGATGGCCTCGTGTATGTCCTTCTGGGGAATATGGGGGATTTGAAGCATATTATCTAGGGGGTAAAAATTTATTAACATGGGGATTACAGTCAAATCGTCTTAAATGGACTGAGAATTTAGCTAAAATATTTTATCAATGTTCATTGTGCTTAGCATGTACGCAACAATGCCAAATTCCAGAGATTCATTATTATGCTGGTGAATGGCTAATGGCGATGAGAGAAGAAGCTGTTAACAGAGGCTTTGGTCCTATGCCTGAACAAAAGAGATATTCTGATCATGTAGCAAAAGAATATAATCCATATATGGAAACACATAACAACAGAACAAATTGGATTTCATCACATATTCAACAGACACCTGATGCTAAAATAGCTTTTTTTGTTGGTTGCACAGCAAGTTATCGTGAACAAAATATTGCATTAGCCACTGCTGAATTATTAAATACATTGAAAGTTAAATTCAAAATTCTTAAAGATGAACATTGTTGTGGCTCTCCTGTATATATGACTGGTCAAACTGATAAAGCTAAAGAAATTGCAATTACCAATGTCGAATTATTTCAAAATGAAGGAATTGAAACAATAATAACTGCTTGTGCAGGTTGTTATCGAACTTTAAAAGAAACATATCCTAAAAAATTCGAACTTAATCATGGTATAAAAGTACTTCATTTACCTGAGTTTTTATTAGATAAAGTGAATAATAATGAAATAGAGTTTAACAGTTTAAATATGAAAATAACATATCACGATCCATGTCATATTGGGCGCCATATGGGCATCTATGAATCTCCAAGAGAATTATTGAACAATATTCCTGGAATTGAGTTAATAGAAATGGAAAGAAATAAAGAAAATTCGTGGTGCTGCGGTGCTGGAGGAGGAGTTAGATCAGAATTTAAGGATTTATCTCGTTTTGCTGCAAATGAAAGAATTGAGGAGGCAAAAGAAACTGATGCTGAAGCAATTATATCTTGTTGCCCATTCTGTTTAAACCAATTCAAGGAAAACATCCAAAATGATGAAATTAAAACCTTTGATCTTGCAGAATTAATAAATAAAGCAATTAAGAGTTAAAACTATTAATCTATTTTTTATTTATTATTATT
>JBHLOJ010000141.1:0-7046 GCA_048940605.1 Promethearchaeota archaeon | reverse complement strand
AAGAGTCTGCATTTGTTTTAAAACATCCCTAAATGTCCTGTTAAGCATTTCTCTTGTGATATTTGCTTTTGAGATATTTTCCGCATATTTTTGCTGGGAACTGATTAATGTACTTTGTGCTCTAGACAATTTTTTAAATTGTGAAACTAACTCTTTTTCCATTTTAGCAAGTTCTAATTCGTCTTCATGAGTAATAATTGGACTCATTTTAATCTAATCTCATTAAATATTTTGAAAATCTATGAAATGCATCTTAAAAGATAACTTACTTTTGATTTATATAAATGTTTTAATATTTAAGTTTATATTGGAAAAACAGCGGTTAAAATGTTATCTTTATAGTTTGCTTTTATTATTCTAGCAGTAATCTGCTGTCCTATAAAATTTTCTGAATATATTGATGGTTCATTTACAAGTACTTTTACTCCAAAATTGTTATCAATTTTACCAATAAATTCATTTTTCCAACGCCCTTTAGAGATAATAGTAAGTTTTATCAGTTCATTCTTTTTAACATTTAAGGATGCGACAGTTTTCCGTTTATGAATATTGAAATCTCTTGGACCAAGTTTTAGTTTAATTCTATATTTTTTTTCTAATCTGGATAATTGCTTATAGAAAAATCCCCAGCTCTTTGGTCTAATTTTTTTGAGTTTTCTTCCCGTTTTATAAATTAAGTACTTTTGGATTCCAATTTGAATTTTCTTTTCAGAATGACCTTGGTTTCGTTTAACAATTATAAATTTAATAATATCTTCAATATCTTCATCATTCTCACCTGGAAACCAGACAGGTGCAATCAATACATTAATTTTAGAGTTCAATAGGTAATCAATGTTTTTTAATAAATTATCCATATCGAAATTTGAATCACACAAATAACTTGCTTTTTCTTTATTTAAAGAATTTAAACTAATATTAATACGCGTTAATCCTACCTCTTCGAGTTTTTTAATTAATTCTTCATTAAGGAGTACTCCGTTAGATTGCATTGAAATAATTTCAATTCCTTTAATCTTCCAAAGATTTTCGATAAATTCTATTAATTTAGGATATAATAAAATTTCTCCGTATGGAGCTAAATGGATTTCAATATTATTCCTTCCCTTTTTTTCTATTACAGTATCAAGTTTTTCGATCAGGTAGCCAGGTTCCACAATAAAATTGTTAGTATAAGCACCAGCACTTACAAAACAGTATTTACATTTGAGGTTACATAATGTTAAAGGCTTAAGTTCTATGACATTTGTACCTCGATCTATGATTCCGATATAATCTATTCCATATAATGGAATACCAGATTCTTTATTCACATAGATTAGTTCAGCTGTCATATTAAATTACTAAAATTTATATCGTAGAATTCCAACTATTGATCCCAAGTTTTCCAATTGTTCTCCAGCAACATTTTCGGTGCTCAAAATATTAATTTCCCCACCAGATTTCTCCACATTAGTAATGATTTCTTCAATTTTTAACTTATGATCCTTAGAAGTTCCTCGAATCATTACATCAGCGATCAAAAGTTGTTTTATAGCCCCCTTTTCAGAAGCATTAGAAACCTCATCTACACCTATGACAATAAGATCAGCATCAAGAGCGAATTGAGAAAGAATATTTTCAATGAGTTCCGTTTCTTGTAAGATCTTCACTTCTTTCTTTAATCTCGCTAGTTGCTTAGATTTTAGTGTTTCTATTATTGCACTTTCTGTTCCTGAACTTGCATGACAAGTCTCGATTCTTTTTAAATAACTAGAATTAAGGTTTTTTTGTAGATATTCTACTAAGTAATCTTTAGTATTTCCTGGACCACAAAAGATTGTTAAATTTACATTATGAGATGTTAAATTTTCCTTTACGACCTTTCCAATACTCTCATAAAATTCTATTAATGCCTTATTACGATAAGCTTGTTGATACCTTTTTCCTGGGATGTGAGATTTGATGGTGGCAATCCTTTTATGACTGAAGTTAGTAATTAGAGCAATAGTTGCTAAACCTGTTTCGACTGCTATAAGTAGAATAATAAAATTATTTTCAAATTTAGAACTCTCTTTTAATCTTCTTAACTCGTATTTAGCCCAATGTTCCTTAATTATTGTGATTTTCTGTAGTTTTTCTATGTTAAATGTGTGATAAGACCCGTAGCTAACATAATCATCTGGACCTTCAAGTATTATTCCTTTTACCCTTAGACGATTTGAAAATTCGTGAAAGGCAATGGTTTCAACTTTCAATTTCAATCTCATTGTTTTTCTTTCTCCTTTGGATCCTTCTTTCAACACCACTCTTCTCTGTGTACGGGCAGAGATTTCATCACCCTTACTTATGACATTATAAAGAGTCCATAAATCATTAAGATTCTCAGGTTTAACCGTGATCTCTTTATTTTTTTGATCAATTTCTATGATTTTCAAATCCTAAAACTAACTCCAAATTATTGCTAATTAAAATTAATCTATTCTTTAAAATAAGATTATTTTAATTTAAGATGGAGAAATTTCAAAATTTTATTAATAAAAAAAGTAAAAAAATACGTTTATTAAAACAGAAAACCCTAATCTTTTGCTCCTAAAGCTGCTTTTACTTTTTCAAGTTCTTCCATGCGTTTCTTCTTTTCTTCTTCCCGTCTTCGGAGTTCTTCTTCATCAACTTTAGTGAGCGTAACACCTTTCTTAATTTCTTCTTGCATATCTTTATCAATGGGTGCCATTTCTTATCAACCCCTTTTATTTAAAATTGATCTGAAATATTTAATATTGATATTTACACAAATTATAATAGAATTTTTATATAAGTCTTTGTTTATAGAGAAAGTTCCATGAAATAGGCGCTTTCTCCAGACGGATAATAATTGACAATTTTGTCTGTGTCTTTTTTAAAATTAAATTTCTCATATAATTTAATTGCTAGCGTATTATTTACCTGAACATTTAATACTACCTTCTTAATGTCTTCTAATTGTGTAATTCTCTGTAGTGTATTTTTTAATAGAAAAGTCCCATGACCTTTATTTTGAAATCTAGGATTTATAAGAAAATTTATAATATTTACTCGGTCTAATCTATCTCTTATTACTATTATAAAGCCAATAAGATCATTTTTATTGTTATTATTAACTAATTTCAAAAAGAAAGTATTGTGATGTATTAATTCCTTCATTAATTGCTTGGAAAAAGCATTTTCCCCAAAAACCTCTTTTTCAAGGATCATAACTTGTTTTAAATCGTTTGAATTAACTTTCTTAACTATCATTAAGACCAAATTCTTCTTTAAATAATTTTATTGGAGTTTTTTCCGTTATTTGTTGATATTTTTGCTGTCTAAATGGAGTTATTTCCATAATATATCCTTTAAGTTGAAATTTTTCAAATAAAGATATAAATTGATTATGTATAGAAAGATCTAAAGGTAATTTTATGTCTTTCCCATTGAATAAAATAAAATCTTTATCAATTTTCATTTCTGATAACAAAACATTGTTTAGCTTTTCTAAATCATCAATAGTTCCCTCAATTTGTGCGAACATTAAGAGACCATCCTCATTAATTACCTCAAATGGTAATTTTATATTTTTGGCCCTTCTTAGGTACCTATTTTTGAGTTGGTAATAATCCTTTGAATGTATTGGACAAAAATGCATTTTGATGGAAACTTTATTACTCATATCTTTCATTAGATCAATTGCAGCTTCTTGACTATTGACTACTGACGCAATTGAACCCTGTTTCAATTGATACCCTCGGTTTTTTAACGATTCACTATTAGGAAAACAATATTCAAATTCATTTAAATTCACAAAATCTACCCTTATTTTATCGAGATAAATAATAAATTCCTGAAGCTCCTTAATTTTTTCTTTATTAGGTATAATGGGCATTTCTGCGCCAACAATTAATCCTCTATTCAAGGCAAATTCAATATTTGACCAATTTTCTTTGGGAGGATGGAATCTAATCTCATCCAACCCTACTAAAGCGAGCTTAGTTGCAATAGAATTACTGAAATTGATACCATTCGTATACAAATGAACATGGAAATTCTTCCCTTTTTGATTTTTTATATATTTAATATATTCAAGAGTTTTCTCCAAATTCAATTCAGAAAGCGGTTCACCACCAGTTATACTCATTCCTTTGGAATCAGTATTATTTACTTCTTCTAATAAACCCTCTTTAGAATTTATTTTTATCTCATTGGCAAAAGTTAAATCTTTGTCTCTTCTTTCTATTGATATTGGGCAATACCAAGAGCAATGGTAAGGTTTTTGACATATCCCATTTAAAAATAAAACTGTTTTTTGTCCTTTTAAACAAAGTTTACATCCTTTAGGAAGTCCTCTTCCCTTTAAAAACAGATTATTTTCTTTTGATTTGATAATTTTAGCGTTTTTCATGATTTAAGGATTTTTTTTCGCACTATAGACTTTCTTTTAGCAAGATTTTTTAACACTTCCTCGGTGGTTTCATCAAAGTTGAGATTTCTTTTTAAAAAGACTCCAGTTTTTCCATGTTTTTCTCGCTTTAATAGTACTCTCTTGCGTTCATTCACAGTATCAATACTTACTCCTACTTCTTTAGCAGCAAGAGCTTCATTCCCTATTATTGAAATTTCTTCATGTCCGTTTTGATTAGGTTTGATTAATACAAGTCTTTTATCAATTCCAGCTACTCTAATCCCTGATTTTAACTCATTTAAAGCTATTTTACCCCCAAAATTATAGAATTCAAAAACATTTTTATCAAGTTTTGAAAGAGGAATAGTGATACTCTCCAATTCACTTAAATGAATATATAATTTGATTGAATCTAGTGGTGTTGCCATAATAATCTCTCTGAAATAATTATCGTATCCATTTTTATTTAATATATATTCAATTTGGAATGAGGGAATTGTATGAGTAAAAACGATATCAATATCACTAGACTCATGAACATCACCACGGGCAACGCTTCCATATATAAAGGGTTTAAATCCTTCATTCTCAAACAATTCTAATAATTCTATAGCATTTACTCTTTTCTTTTTTAATAAAGCCCATTTATCTTCCGAATAAGTTATTATGTTATGGTGATCTCTTAAAATTTTGTTATCCTTCATAAATTAAGTTTTATTTATAGTTTTCATTAATTTATTTTCTAATATATCAATAATAATGCCTAAGAGAATCGTTTCATAGTATTTAAAACTCTTATTGGATTTATCTAGTGTTATTAATTCTGCCTTACTTTTAATATTTCCATCAAATTCCATATAAAAATGTTTTAAATTAGAATTTTTAAAAATAAAGAAGTTCCTTTTACTAAAAATATAAAAAAATCGAGTAATTTGTGATTGAGCAAGTAAAATTTCTTTTAAACCTCCAATATTGTATTTATTCATTCTTGGATTAATTAGCAATAATCCAATCAGTTCTGGATCTTTTTGAATTTCTATGTTTGCAAAGAAAGGTTTTGATAAATTTAAGAGAACATATTTTGAATTCGCAATAAGTTTTTCACGTTTAAAATAATCTAGTATTAAGGAGATTAGAAAGTTTAACTTACTATTAATAAGTTTGTTAGATGTATTCGAACTTCGACCCAGTTTAATTTTCAGTTTTAAATTAATAACATTGAATCCATAACTACTCAATCCCTCTGTTAAAATTTTTGCTAACTGTTTTTTGAATTTAGACCTTAATATTAAGATTAAAGGTTTTGTGTCATATTGTTTTTGTCGTGATAAATTTTTTGTTAAATTACAATTTTTTATTGAGATATATTGATCATTTTCAATATTAGATAATTTTGGAAACGAATAGAAATCTAAAGCCTTATTAGAAAAGCTAGTACGCCATCGATGAGTTGATTTGAAAATTTTTACACTTATTAGAAGCAAGAACAATAAAATGATTATTATAATATCCACAAAAGCCCAATCTACCTGAAAAACACCTCTTACCATGATTTTTTAGTATTATTTTTTATTCAATCAACAACGTCTTTAATCCAATTTAAATATCTTTTAGAACCTTTTTCAATCTTTACACCAATGCATTCAGGATTGTCATAGGAATGAATTTCAGTTATTCTCTGAATTAATAAATCACTCTTCTCTTCAGTAGTTTTGATCAATAATAAATGCTCGTTATCCTCCTCAATTTCCCCTTTCCATCTATATACTGAAAAGATATCTTTAATTATGTTTACGCATGCAACAAGTTTGCTTTCTACTAAATTCCTAGCAATTTCTTTTCCCTCTTCAATATTTGGGACGGTTACTAAGAAAAGATAATAGTTCATTTTATTACTTTATTATATTTATAGTTCTAATTAATGCAATACTTGATATCAATTTATTTAAGATTTATTTCATTTTTAAATTAAAATTCTTTTTTAATTACATAATATCTAGTTGGAGTTGGTAAGGATCTCCCAAAAAGTCGAAAAAATTTCATTGGATGGATTATGGGAATTAAAAAATTCTGATGAATCAATCGAATTAGATACTCAAGTACCTGGAACTGTATTTGAAGCTCTACTTGAAAATAATATAATTGAGGATCCTTTTTATGGGGAAAATGAGCATGAAATGAAATGGGTTTTTGAATCTAATTGGATTTATAAGAAAGAATTCAACTTGGATCCAGAATTTTTAGAACATAAGCATATTATCCTGCGGTTCAATGGGTTAGATACGATAGCAGAGGTGAATTTAAATGGTGAATTAATAGGTTCTGTAAATAATATGTTTGTTAAATACGATTTTGAAGTAAATTCTAAACTAAAACAATCAGGAAACACATTACAAATAAGTTTTGAAAGTCCAACCGCAAAAAGTCGTGAGTATTTAGAAAATGATAAGGCAAAATTAAACACAGGTTATGCTGCAATCCCAGGAGTTCCTTATTTAAGGAAAGCACAATATTCTTTTGGTTGGGACTGGGGACCGAAATTACCGGATATCGGAATATGGAAATCGGTTGAAGTAATAGGATTTGATGATATTAAGATCAATTCAGTTTTTCCCTATGTAAATCTTGAATATAATAAAAATCCATTGAA
>JBHLOJ010000026.1:28446-30684 GCA_048940605.1 Promethearchaeota archaeon | reverse complement strand
TTACAATCATATGGAAAAAAACACAAATTAGACGTTAATATGAGAAGGCATACCTTAGATCTGTTATCTAGTGAAATCTCTTTGAAGGAGATTATTAAATATTGTCGAACTTTTTATAAAAAGTATCACACGATTGATAATCTGTTTATAATGGGTAAATTTTTATTTTAGAGTGAGTTATTTGAATTCATAGTTTTGATCAAATACTTGACTAGGTAAAATTTCTTAGAATTAAAATGTTAATTTCCTTCCCTAATATGGGCCCCAATTGGGTCGCTTTTAAAACACTCTTTACAAGCCTTGATTTAGATGTGGTCGTTCCTGATCCAACAAATCGTGAGGCAATCAAAATCGGCGTTAAGCATTCCCCAGAGTTCGTTTGTTTTCCATTCAAGACGACAATAGGGGATTTTGTAAACGCAATTGAGAAAGGAGCAGATACATTAGTCATGGCGATTGACTGTGGACCTTGTAGGTTCGGATTTTATGCTTCCGTGCAGGAGAGAATTCTAAAGGATATGGGATATAAGAATATAACATTAATACCCCTTGACCAGGCCGATCTGCTTGAATTTAACTGGGTAAAAACACTCCAAGAAATTAGTGGAAGAAGAGATTTATTTATTTATTCGAAATTTGTAAAAGCTGTGATTTACTTCTTGAAAAAGGCAAAATTACTTAACGATATTCAAACTGCGGAAGGTCTCTTCCGGGCATATGAACGCAATCAAGGGGATACTACAAATATAGTAAAGGAATTACATAGAAAACTAGATGAAACAAATAATCTTTCAGGATTAAGAAAATTCAAAAATGTAATTAAAGAGGATTTCAATAAGCTCGATATCGACAAATCCCGGAACCCATTACGGGTAGGCCTTTCTGGGGAGATCCACGTTAGTCTGGAACCCTATGTAAATCTCGATATTAGGCGTAAGTTGGGAGAGATGGGAGTTGAAATCCACCAATCTTTAAGTTTATATGATTGGGTCGTTCACAAATTTCACTTGAATTATCATAGAAAATGGCTGGAACATTTATCTCATCCTTATATCCCGATGGATATAGGGGGCGAATGCGTGTGGGTGCTGGGCGAATACATAGATAAGGCGAAAGCTGGATTTGATGGCTTTGTTCATTCGTACCCATTCACCTGTATGCCTGAAGTAACAGCTCGAACAATTATAACCAATAAACTTAAGAAAATTTATGACTTACCGATCATTTATTTTTCTTTTGATGAGCATTCAGGGATGGAAGGATTTCGCACACGTCTTGAAGCTTTTGTGGATCTTATGACTGATAGACGTAATCAAGAGATCAGGAATAATGCAGAGTTTCAAGCAAATGGCAATAAAAAGATTTATCCGCATTATGGAGATCATTTTTATAATGAATGTACACAATTAATAAATGCACAGTAAAGGTGAATTTAACGATAGAAGTCTCAGATAAAGTAGTTAAAGAAGATGGAAAATTAGATTCTTTCCTTGGAATAGATATTGGGAGTGTTACTTGTAAATTTGTATTAATGGATGTAGATGGTAATTTACTTACTAGTGTTTTTTTACGCAACAGAGGTTCACCAATAGAGTCCGCTAAAGCAGGAATGGAAGATTTAAGAAATAAGATTGAAGAAAATGTGGAATTACAGGAATATGAAATACGTTGTTGTGGTACTACAGGCTCAGCAAGATATTTAACAAAAGCTATAGTCGGTGGTGATCTCGCTAAAACAGAGATTATAGCTCATGCAGTTGCGGCACAAGCTTTGTATCCTAATGTAAGAACAATCCTAGAAATAGGAGGTCAGGATTCAAAAATCATAATTCTTCGAGATGGGATAATAGTTGATTTTGCAATGAATTCAGTTTGCGCAGCAGGTACTGGATCCTTTCTTGATCATCAAGCTACTAGACTTGGTATCCCTATTGAAGAATTTGGTTCCTATGCGGTAAAATCAAAAAATCCAGTAAGCATTGCTGGAAGATGTACGGTTTTTGCAGAGTCAGATATGATCCATAAGCAGAATGCTGGGTATTCTAAAGAAGATATTATCGCAGGATTGTGTGATTCTTTAGTTAGAAATTACATGAATAACTTGTCTAAAGGGAAAGAATTGGCAGAACCTGTTGTATTTCAAGGCGGAGTATCCTATAATAAGGGAATTGTACAAGCTTTTGAAAGACATTTAGAATGTGAAGTAATTGTTCCTAAATACAATGTATTAATGGGAGC
>JBHLOJ010000026.1:0-28346 GCA_048940605.1 Promethearchaeota archaeon | reverse complement strand
AAGGGAATTGTACAAGCTTTTGAAAGACATTTAGAATGTGAAGTAATTGTTCCTAAATACAATGTATTAATGGGAGCCTTAGGAATGGCAATTCTCGTAAGGGATTATTATTTGGATCATCAAAAAGAGACCCTGTTTCGAGGGCTACATGTAGGAGATTTAGAGTTTATAACATCGACGTTTCACTGTGGTGATTGCCCAAATAATTGTGAAATTGTTCAAGTAAAAATGCCTCAAGATGAAAATAAGGTTATTGCTCGTTGGGGCAGTAGATGTGGAAAATGGGAGGTTTTTTAAAGAAATGGCAGAATTTTTTAGACAAATAAAAGAACTGGGTGAGGAGTTTCTCGAAACTCTAAGACATAAAACGAAATTAAGTACTATTTTTGATCTCTATACAGAAAAAGTTATTCCTACTTTTGTATCAGAAAAGGAATTAAAGGAATATTATGAAAAAAGAATGGAAGAAGTAAATGATTTTATAGATAAGTTATAATATAATGTTAGGTGTAATTATAATATGGTTGAAGAACAAGTAGTTCAAGAGGATTCAGAAAAGTTAAAACCAAAAGTTATCGCTACTGATGTATTGT
This sequence comes from Promethearchaeota archaeon, assembly GCA_048940605.1. Taxonomy (GTDB): domain Archaea; phylum Asgardarchaeota; class Lokiarchaeia; order Sigyniarchaeales; family SOKP01; genus Loki-b32. Next base: position 27,753 of record JBHLOJ010000026.1, on the reverse strand, counting down.
ATGGTGCTGTAAAAGGCTTAAGTGGGTTATTTTTTCAAGCCTTTATGAATTTAAGAATCGAAGGTAAAGAAAATATTCCGGTAAGAGGAAAGGCCATTTTAACTACGGTAGCAGGGGATATTATACGAGATATGTTAATTATCAGCCAAGTAACTGGTCGTAAAATACATTTTATGATTGATCCAAAAATGATGAAACATCAAATATTGGGTCCAATTCTTAAGAGTCTTGGTATGATTCGTGGGACCGAAAGTAAAGAAGATACTGAACCGATTGAAAAAATATTTGATATCCTAAACAATAAGGGTGACCTTGTCGGTATGACTCCTGAAGGAAAACGTGAACGGGAAGTACAAATTAAATCAATGGCTGCTATAATTAAATTTGCAATTGCTACGGATTCACCAATTATTCCGTTAGCAATCATTAATGATAAGGCTAAAATATTAAACATGTTTACAGGGAATGCCATCAAAGTTAAAGTGGGTACACCTCTACAAGTTGAAAAAAGATTAAATCGTGAGAAACATCGCGCTGAAAGATACGAACTTGCTGAAGATATAATCAATATAATTGAAAAACTTGCTGAAATTCCTGAATTAGAAGAAGACGATCAATAAAAATTAATAATTGATTCAATTTTTTTCAAAATCTGAATTTTGCAGAGATTTAAGTTATTGTAAAGTTCAATATCAAAAAAGCAGTTAGAATAACTGTTAGTGTTATTCCCTCTTTCCATGCCATTGATTTCTTCTTCGTAACTAAGTTAAAATATATAATTACTATTACCAAAATAACCCAATTCCAAAATATTATCCATAAAAAGTGGAAATTCACAATAATTATTGAACTAATACCAAAGGTTATTGTTAAATTCCATAAGATTTTTCCAATCATGCCTCCCAATCCTATTTCCACACTTTTCTTTTTTATTGATTTCATAACTAAGGTCAATTCCTCTACATTAGTAACAAATGCGATTATTACAAGACCAAAAAATGTTTCAGGGATGTTAGACATTACTATAATTTGTTCTGTTGAGTAGATTAAAAGTTCTCCACCAGTAAATATGAAAATAAAACTGATTAAGATTAGAAATACTTTCTTAAATTTTGAATAATCGTTAAATTCTTCAGAATTTTTATCCAGTTTCGTCAATTCTTTCACTGACGTAATTTGTTCATTATTTTCTTTAGAAAGTAGGTTTATATTCCTAATAAAATAGAAAAAATATATAACAACAACAAGAATTCCAACTATTAATAAGCCAAAATAGATCAAGATTCCTAAGAGCATTAGAACAAGGCAAATATAGGCTATTAAAAAGTAAAATTGATGGATTGATTTAATATTGATTTGATAAAAAATAGCGGGTATTGCAAAACTTATAGTTAAAGCAACTATTGAATTACCAATAACATTCCCTATTGCGATATAAGGAAGTCCATTAATAGCTGCAATGATCGAAGCAATAGATTCTTCTGGATCGATACCAATTATTAATAAACCTATAATGAAAGGTGATATTCCATAAATAATGCACAATTCTTTCAAATTGTCTAAAAAGATATCTGCAGAAAAAAAAATGATTAAATATCCAGAAAGGAATAAAAATATCCATAAAATAATTGCTATCATTTTGAATCATAATTTTTTATTCCAATGGATAAAAATCTGAAATTTGAATTCTTTACCTTTATATTCACCATCACTTATAGCAGAAAGTTCAAATCCATTATATTCATGCCAATAAACAGAGGCTTTGTTAAATATTGGTTTTTCTACGATAAAAGCAACAACTGGGGTATCTAATTTAGTTAAAGCAGCTTGAAAAATAGTAGTACCAACACCTTTACGTTTCCACTCTGGTAAAATACTCACTTGGTCTAAATAAGCGAATTCAGTATTTTCATTAATGAGTAAATCTTCTGTCTTTTTATTTTCGAAAGAGAGATTTCCAACAACATCTCGTACCTTTATGATATTATATTTTCTTCTATGTATACTCGCAAAACCAGTAATTTTTCCATCAAATTTCGCAATATAGATATCGATGTCGGGATCTTCAATAAGGTTTTTATAATAATCTATATCAACTTCTTTTCGCAAAAACCCTTCGTCTTCTAATCTCGTTCTTTGTTTTTGAGAGAGTTCATCAACATCTCTTATTTCAATCAAGTTTTGCTTAAGAGCATTAAGAATTCCTTCAGCATCTTCTTTAGTAGCAATTTTAATTTTAGGTTTCAAAATTTAGCACTAATTTGATATTTTTATAACTTAATAAAATTATAGAGATTTTTCTGCTAATATTTTTTTCCTTATTTCATTAAATTTCTATTAAATTTATATGTATTAATCAAATATTTATAAGATTAAAATTTAAAGAAGGGGTAAAACAATGCACATATTTTTATTTTTCTCCTTTATAGCTTATCTCATTCAATAACGAATTGCATTAAATCCTATAAATTTAAAAATGAAATGTGCAATTATGTAATAATTTCTTCTTAAAAATCTAATATAAATCAGAGTAAACTTAAAAAAATTTTTGAAAGGTAATAAATGTTCTTACATATACCATCTTTAGTGCAATCTCCCGAATTGGCATGTTTTCTCTTTACGGAATGAGTCGGAACTCTATTAAGAGTCAATTTTTTTTAAAAATAAGATTATTTTATATCTTTTACATACATTTTATATATTAAGCCTTATTAAGGGATATTCATGACGTATTCAACATCAGATGAGGAATATACATTTAAGGTAACTCTAATTTTTTGGAAATTCTATGAAATCGGGAAGTATTTCGAATTACCAGAATTAAGAATATTTCTCGAGCAAAATAGTTCATTCAAACTATATGAAGCTTACCATTGCCAACTGTCAGATCCAATAACAGGGGAAATATGTCACCAACCATTAAAATGGATTTCAAGCCAATCTCATTATTACGCTCCTGTTTGTTATAAAATTGGTAAGTCAGATAGGTTTTCATGTCTTTCGAATACTAATATTGTAGGAAAAATTCGATTAGAGGGCCATATTCACTATGGCTCAGTTTTAGTAATCCATTGTGAATTAGTATTCGATAATTATCATACTATCGAGGATTTCATTGAAATATCGCAACCAGAAAACATTATCCTTGAAAGTGCTTCAAAGCCTATTACAGAGAGATTTATTGAAATTAGAGATAAAGTAATTGAAATTCTTGCCAAGGGAGATTTTGCAGATAAACCAAAATTGGAATCCAGTTTAGAACCTTGGCATCATACTTGGATAATTTGGGATGCTAAACCAGATTTTAATCGCTCAGATTATCGTTTTATAGGAAATGAAATAGGAAAAAACGCTCACTACTCAATAGGGCTTACTTTAAGAACTGATAAATATCGTGAATTAGATCCATTCGCCTACAGAGATCAAATTAACCTTAAGAATTTGAGTCCTTACAAGGATGAATTCGTAATGATTACGCACGCAGGAAATGTGGTTATTCCAGGTCCTGGATTATTGGATCCGGATTCTATGAAAAATTTATTTATTGATACATTATTCGCTCCTGAAGTAGGAAATGTACAAAGATACTTAATTTTAATGCATATGGAAAACATCCTTGTAGTTGCTGAAAAGTTTGATAGAATCCTCTCGGAAACTAGAGCGATGGAAGAAGATTTAACTTTAAAGGAGAAAATTGATAATCTAGAAGAACTTGAGACTGAATTAAACAGAATTATTCTCGAACTGAATAAAGATATAATTATATCAAAAATTACACGGTTATTATTTACTAGCACATTTAAAACAAGCATGTTCAACGAACAAATAGATAAATTAGACGGATTTACATTCTCTAAAGCGACGGATGATGTTATTACGAGAATTAGAAAGACACTAAATAGACAGAGGAATACGCTTAATACTAAGTCTTCAGCCATTGAAAATAAGTTCTTAGCAATACTAAATTACCTTGCGTTGTTTGAATTAGCTACGTTGGTAATCTCATTAGCGTTAGGGGATCTAATTCCGGAACTTCCAGGATTAGGGATAATTCAAATTACAGTCGCATTAACTATTGTTATTATTGCGATTATTCTATTAAGAATGCAAGAGAGAAAACTATGATATCAGTTTTAGGGTCTCTTATTTTATTTAATGATTGGTAGGAGAGGAAAGGAATGGTTGATTTTATTAAATTAGAGGGTAACGCAGCTGAAAGAGGGTATCAACAGGGAGATCAATTAAAGGATAAAATCCATAATATGTTTGATATAGTTTTTCATTCAAAAATGTTTTCAGAGGTAACATCCAAATTAATACCCCTCTCTATAATCAAACTAGCTTTAGGAATTATGGGTAAGAAGAATTTAAAAAAACCAATACAACAAAACCTTCCGAATCAATATGACAAAATGATGTCATTAGGTACTGCAGCTCATATTAGAAGAACCATTCTATACGGAGCTCATTTTATGGAAGTTATGTCAGGTGACCCAAAATCAATTTATAAAAATCCACCTGTTCAAGCATGCTCAATGATCTTTGCCTTGCCTGAAGCTACAGCGGATAATTCGATGATTTTTGGGAGAAATTATGATTTCCCTAACGTTCTTCAACTATTTCAGGTAGTTCGCGAAGAAATACCTGATGAGGGGTATAAAAACTTAAATTTTACCCAATATCCCCTTACAGGTTGTCATATGGGAATGAATGAGAAAGGTTTAACAATTGGTTATAACTATGGTCGGTCTTGGAAAAAAATTCCACTTGATTTTAAGTTGAAAGGAGTTCCTGGTACATTTATTGTACAAGATGTTTTAGAAACTTGTGCAACAACCCAAGAGGCTATTAAATATATTACCGAATTTCCTGATCGTTCAAATGGATGCCATTATGGGCTTATGGATGTTTCTGGTGATACATGTGTTATTGAGACTACCAGCACTAGATATGCAATCCGAAGAACTGAAGACGGAATATTAGCTCATACAAATCACTACCAAACAGAGGAACTAAAAGATGCTAATTTACCAGATGATGTTAGGTTTAAAATGGATGATATGGATATTTCTCCTATAGAATCTCCAATAAAGAGATATATAAGAGAAATTCAATTGCTAACAAAAAGTAGGGGGAAAATTACCATGGAAACTATAAAAACCATTTTGAGTGATCATGATAACAGGGAACCAGATGATTTTACTGTATGTACACATGGAGTTTCTGCTGGTACACTTGGTTCCATAATCGTTCTTCCAGAAATGAGAGAGTTTTGGGTTACCGATAATCATCCCTGCAATACAGCTTATGAAAAATTTAAGATATAATACTGTCTTCAAATGAAAGTAATTGCTACAAATAAAGACGATATTGGGATTTCAGCAATTGATTTCTTCAGTTTTACTCACATGATTATTGGTTATTTGATTTTTATAGTAATAAATGGAATATTATTTGTTATGTACAGCATTCCTCTTGGTATATTTAGTTTAATATATACTTTCTTCATAGCGATAATCTGGGAATCATTAGAAAATACCGTTTTTTATTATTTAGGGATTAAATTTGCGAGAAGGAGAGATAGTTTTATTAATTCTTTAACGGATATTTGTTTTTTCAGTTCTGGAGGATTAATTGCTCTGTTTAATACACAATATGGGGGATTTTTATTTCTTATATATACAATATTTTTATTTATGAGTATAATTCTCTTAACAAGCTTCTATTTGGCAAAGGTTTTAGAAATAAAAAAAATAATGAAGAAAATATTTAGATTCAAGAAATTTGATCAGGAATAAAATCCTGTATTATCTCTAATATCCTGAATAAGCTTTACCGAAACAATATAGAAAAGGCACTAAGATCATACAAGGGAAAAACCAAAGCCCAAAAGCAGGTAATAAAGCATCCACACCCAATTTAAATCCCGCCACTAGAGAAGCGGAGAGGATTAAATCTGTAATAATAACTGCAATGAAATAACCAAATATTTGCCACGCTGCTCTTTTTTCAAAATAGCGTTGTTCTTTTGTTATTATTCCAGCTCTCTGAACTCGCTTCATCTGATCTCTTGGAACCCTTGAAACTCTACCAAGATCAAATCTTTTGAGATTTCGTAGATGTTGAATCCCTCTCACTTCAGTAATGAAATTATTTGCTAGATATAAAGCGTTCAATTTACGAACATTTTCTAGACCTGTAATTTCCTTAATAGAATTTCTTTCAAGATTTAATACCATTAATTCAGTCAAGTTATTTAATCCTTTAATCTCAGTAATGTTGTTAAAGCTCAAATTCAAAAAGCGTAGTCTTTTAAGAGTATCTAGTCCTTTAATCTCAGTTATACCATTTCGAGAGAGATCTAAACTATTTATATTCGTAAGATTTTCAAGTCCCTTTATCTCAGTAATAGTATTCCCGGAGAGATTTAACGTTACTAAACCTTGTAAGCTTCCAAGGGACTTAATTTCTCGTATGTTATTATTCGAGAGATCTAGACTTGCTAAATATGGCATATTTTGAAGACCTTCAATCTCATCGATACTATTTATTCCTTTGTTTCTTAATACTAAGATATTCTTCTTTATCCTATAAGCTCTACCTCTAAAAATTACAAATGACATTTCACTCATTTTAGATTGTGATTGTGGATAACTAAATTATATTATATTATTTACAACACAACTATATAATGTTTTTTCAAAAAGATTAAATTAAAATTTGAATTGATTAATGTATTAAATGCATATTAGGGGGAAAAATTTAAACTATGGTAAATAAAAGAGTTTTAATTGTTTTTTCTTCAACATATGGACATGTTGCCGAAATAGCACACGAAATGTCCAAAATTTTAGAAGAAAAAGGTTTAGTAGTAGATCTTACAGATCTCGTGAGAACAAGAAAGAACAAATGGCCATATATAGATTTATATGATGGGATCTTAGCAGGTTCTTGCTCGGGAAATACTATTTCATATGGTCTTCAAATAGATGGTAGACAAACTTTAAGAAAGGAATTAAGAAATTTTTTCAATATAAATATTCAAGAGATTATCCAGAAAAATAAGTTTCTAGGAGTATTTAGAAGTAATCCTTTTGATCTGAATGTGATTATTAGCCCTGAGCAAGCGGATTCTTTTTTCGAAAAAGTTTTAATTGAGAGGTACGGTTTCAAACCACCTATGTGTGCGGTTTTTGGTCCAGTTATAGATTTCTCACGTTCTACAAAATTAAAATATGAAACAAGACTAGATCTAAGACGTAAGGTAAAAGTGATGTCGAAACGTACTGGAATTGAATTTGATATGAGAGGATATAATGATTTTCGCGATTGGGATAGAATATATAAGTTTTCCACAGAATTTGCAGAAAGATTTGATTCTTCACTTATATCTAGTACACCTGGTAATGTTTGTCCGAATTGTGGTGGTAAAATAGAATCCTCATGGAATTTCTGCGTAAATTGTATGCATAAACTAAAATAAAATATAGAATATAAAAAATTTTAATATCTTGTTCTTGTTGCTTGAATTCGAAGTTTAGCTTTGGTTCGTTCTTTTTCGTCTTGTAATATAACATATTGGGTTTTTGAGGGTAATTTTATTTCAAATTCTTGTTCTGCAATTGCTTCATCTTTTTTCAAGTGATCCTGTTCCCTTAAAATCACTTTTATTTTTTCTACTGCGGGTTCATCAACTCGAACAGTTTTGAATTGACTCCATAACGACATATCAGCACGACTAGTAAATTCCTGATTTTTTTGCAATTTTATAGTTCCCTTATTTGGGAATCTAGCTTTAAAGACCTTAGGACCATCTACTTTAAAATAAAATTCTCCACGCCATCCTAAAATATCATAATCTTTCAGAGTTTTCAAACTCATTAATTCTATGCTGATTAAATAACGTTCTTTTTCTTCACCTACTTGATCTTGCGTAAATGATTGGTCTTTAGCATGTGTTTTCTTAGATTTAGCATAATACCGTCTTGGAATTTTTAATCACCTTTATTTGGTAAATATCAATATTTTGCATTTCATATGGTGTTATAGTATATATGTTTATTTAGAAAAATTATTAAAATTTTAATAGCACACGTTGAATAAATATCAAATTTAAATTCATGTATTCCCATAGTGATTATAATGATTTTTATTACATCAGATGAGATAAAATTATCTGGTATCTTTGGACTTATTTCCATTACAATTGCTTGGTTTTATGGATTAATAGTACTCTACAAATTCATTAAAACAAGAGAAAAAATGTTATTTTATTTCTTTTTTGCAATTATCTTTACCATGGCTCCATGGTACCCAAGCGGTTTAGGTTTTATTTTCTGGTTGTTCACACGTCAAGAGTTAGCTTATCAAGTCTATGTTCTCTTAGGTACAATAGGAACACCTATCGCTTTATATTCATGGCTTCAAATTTATATGCCAGCTCTACATCCTGAAAAGAAAAATCAAATTTCATTAATTATTATATGCTTCTCGATAATATTTTATATCTATCTATTCTATTTCGTATTTTTTGCGCCTGGAGCACCTGTTAGAGATATTATCGGTATTAAGCTAAGCGCAATCGATATTGAATATAAAGGATTTATTTTGGTGTTTCTAGCAATTTCTCTGCTGATTAGTACTATTACGGGCAATGATTTTTCTATTGCTTCACTGAAAGTGAGAGAGAATCCAACAATTATGTGGAAGGGAAGATTCTTAATAATTTCATTCAATATATTTGCGATTGGAGCAATTGGAGATGGATTTCTCCCATTAGAGCCAGTAACATTAATAATATTCAGAATATTTCTGATGATTGCTAGTACAACCTATTATATCGGTTTTATATTACCTAAATGGATGAAAAGGCTGCTTAAATTAGATTAACTTTTAAATCTTTTTTTTATTTATAATTTATTATAAGAACAGCCCCAAGGACTATAACAGCCCCAAGTATATTCCATCCAACAATCGTTTCGATTCTTTGAAGTAAAAGGGAAAATAAAAAGGTAATAAATGGTTCAAAATATAAAAACGAGGCTACTTTAGATGATTTTAATTTTAGCTGCGAGTTTTGCCAGATAAAATAACCCAAGATGTAGCATAAAATTCCTATATACAAAACACATATCAACAAAATTATATTAAATGCGCTAGAAATGAAAATAATTAATTCCCTGTTTATCAATACAAAAATAAACAATTCTATTGTCCCTAGATATGCGATATATTTTAACATGATTAGACTAGAATTATTCTGTGTAAAGTGTTTAGTTAGAGTAGAATAAATTGCCCACAAGAAAGGAGTCATAATTGCAAACAAATAGCCTACATAGTTGGGGTCTTCTGGAGTAAGTGTATTAAGATTACCCCCCGTTATTAAGAGATATCCTCCGATAGAAGCAATTATAAACCCAATAATTTTGGTTAAATTTATTTTCTCATTGAAAAAGAATAAAGCTAACACTGTAATAACAACAGGGGCTAATAGACATACGAATAAAGCAGGTAGAGTAGGTCCTATTATTGCAATAGCAGAATATTGGGCTAAGAAGAAAAAGGAAACTCCAGTAAAACTCGCTAGAATAAGAATAATCCAATCTTTTCGATAGAACTTAATTTCTCTCGTATCATTATTGTTAGATTTCTTTTTTCTTAATATTTTGAGATAGATATCGATTATAATAAATGTAAGAGACACAATTAGAAATCGATAAAAAGCCACAGAAAGAGGAGGCATAAATTCTACCGCTATATCAACCACTACAAATGAGAAACTCCAAATTAGAACCATAAATACTAATTGTAAATAAATTCTTAACATAAGTGAGATTTATGCTTATAGTAATAACAGATTAAAATAAATCTTTAAATTGATTTATTAATAATTATAAATTACGAATTATAATAATTCTTTTCGGATAGAATTCAATTGAAAAAAATTAGCTTTAATTTGCGAATTGGAATTGTAGGTAATAAGAATGATATTAAAGATATTTTTTTTGATAATTTAAGAGATTTTGCAATAGATACCAAGATTTCAGAAGAATTTTCAGAGTTTCTTATTATTTATAAACAAATTCCAATTAGAATAAAGATCTTTTTAGCTGAAAGTCTTGAAGAAATAATCAAGAATTATATTAAAATAGAGAAATTAGATGTTATCATACTTACCATAGATTTATCTGATAAGAAATCTATTTATCAATATTATAAAAATATAATTGAGGAGTTTAACGAAATTTATTATTTTCAAGGAATTTCTATTCTCGTGGGAATAGATATGACTCAAATCTTTAAAAAGAAAGCTTCAAAAAATATCAGAGTAAGTCGATATAGCTTGGAAGATGCAACAAAATATCTGAATTTAATTTACTGTTATGAAATTTATAATAAAAAGGGAGATGTTATTGAAATTTACAAAAGAATTATTAATGATTTTATTTTTAGATTTAGATACTCTAGTCAAGAATTATTTGAAAAAGCAAGATTGTATGGGGAAAGTCTCATAAAGAAAAGTAATAATAGAAGAAATTTCTTTTGATTTAATTTTATGTAATTCTTATTTTTATTGAATTATAGTAAAAAAGAGATAAGTTATAAAAAGAATATAATACATTTTAAAATATATTCTCTAAAATATGAGTTTTTTATTTAAAATCGTTAATTTGGAGTTGATAAAACTAAAATGGGAGAATCAAATGGTATATTAACCATTGAGAAGACTGAGGGACGTAGAAAATGTCCAAGTTGTGGAGAAGAAAATAAATATATGATCCATGAATCTACAGACAAATCTAATATTATTAGCGACTATCCAAGAGTGTATGGAAAGAAGTACAGATGTGGACGATGTGGGATTGAGTGGCGAGAAAAATGATCTAAGAAAGGATTTCTACTTCTTTTTATTTTTTACTTTTATGCAATTTAAATATACAAATCTTAAAATTAATACGTACTAATAATACTAAAAATAGATTTAAATCATAAAATTTTAAATTAGAAAAAGACGAAATAAATAATATAATTCCGTAGGCAAATTTAATACATTCTTTGGTATACGGGGATAGAATAAATATGGATATCGCACGATTTCTACAGATCTATATAATTCAAGGTATTTTTGCTCTATTTTTTCTATGTATGGCATTTATAGTACTAAAGAGAGGTAAAAAGAGGACACATCTTTACTTAAGTAGTTTCTACCTTTCTACTTTTGTAGGGGGTCTTATTAATATTATTTATGCCAATATTTTTAACCAGACTATTGTTTATGTCTTACATTTTATTACTTATTATATCCTATGTTTTTCAATGGTTTTTCTACTTATTTTTGTTTTAACTGTTCTAAAACCATCAGATTCTTTTACTATAAAATTTCAGTTTTTTATAATATTCTTATATGGAATTATTTTATTAGGTTTATTATTTATACCGAATGGTATAATAATAAATGAAGATACAAATTGGAAACCGGATTGGAGCTGGAGTTTCTTAATATATTCAATTATAGCTTGTAGTGGGATTGCTGTTTTTCCTACAAGTTATTATTCAATAAAAATATATGGGAAGCTAGGGAACTTTCATTTAAAAAAAAAATGGAAATACTTTTTAATTGGTATATCTGCATATTTTTTTCTATATTATGGAACTTCACTTTCCAACACATTAAATCTTGATAATTTTCGGCTTATGTGGTCAATTCTTTCATTACCAACGCTTATTGCTTTATATCTTATCTATTATGGGGTAGGACGTCAACTAGACTAAAATTTCTAACTTAGATTTTTTCTTAATTAGTTACACATTACAAACTTAAAACTTCTTAAAACCAAAAACAGCAATAATAATAAATATAAAATGATAAATAATTACATTAACAAAATTAATTTAAATAAAATAAGCTTCTTAACGTGATTAACTATGGTATTATTTCAAGATCCTTTAGATAATCCAATGAGAATTATCACTATTTACGTTGCTCAAGGACTCGTCTGTGCATGGTTTGCCTATTTAGCTTATAAGATCTTAAAGAGAGATAGAAAACGATTAAATGTAATATTTTCGGGATTTTATATTTCTGCTGTAATTGGTCTTATTTTTAACTTTATATATGGACCTATTGCTCATGAGGGTACTATACTTGTTTTGAGTTATTTGACATATTTTGGTGTCTTTTATTCACCTGTCTTTCTTATAGTCTTTGATTTGATATTATTAAAATCGGAAAAAGTTATCACACCATTTAAACAATGGCTAATATTTATAGGATTCGGTATATTTATGGTTTGTATGATTTTTTTCATTCTAAATCTGGATTGGGGTGTAAGAGTCAACGAAGATACTAAATGGTCACCAGAGTGGCATTTACCCTTCTTCCTATATGTGATAATTGGTGAAACTTTGTTCGGGCTCATTCCTATATTGTACCTTTCATTCCTGATTTATAATAAGTTTGAGGATGAGCAATTAAAAAAGAAATGGAAATACTTTATATTCGGTTTCTTCGCATTGATTATTTTTTTGTATGGAATCTTTATTACAAACTTTTTAGCTTCCCATGGAATTAATGTAAGAACAGCTTTGGGTGCCATTGGACTTGTCTCTGGTATCGTTGGCGGGTACTTAATGTATAGTGGCGTAGGGCGTCAATTAGAGAAATAATAATCTACCATTAATTTTATTTTTTTTACTTAAATTTTATTTTTACTAATTAACATTATACTATAAAATAGTTGGAAATTATATAATATATAAAATAGTTGGAACTAACGATATATAACCTAGTATTTTCTTATGTTGTTTTAAAACCATTAATGTAATCTCTTAAATTTCTAATGTTGTGCTAATTATGATCGAAGAATTGATACGTGTAAGAGGAATCGGTCCAACAGCAGCAGAGAGATTGATCAATGCAGGCATTAAATCTATTGAAGAGATTGCAAATTCTAAAGCTGAAGAATTAGCATGGATTAAAGGTATCGGGATACTTTCTGCGAATAAAATAATTGAAAATGCTTTAGAATTAATAAAATTAGAGAAAGGAATTCAGAAAGTTTTAAACTCAATTAAAGAGAATTTTTCTAAAAGTTGTCCAAAATGTGGCGGAGATATGGCAGAGAAATTAATTATTCTTGGTCCTGAAAGAAGATTACGAGCTAATCAATGTAATCTATGTAAATTTTATATGCCAAAATAGATCTCTGCATTACTCTTAGAATTAAACTCCAAGCCAAAACGTGATAAGGAATATGTAGGACATCCCATAGAGTGCAATGAAAAAGATTCCTGCTTTTTTATCTACTTTCCCTCGTGCAACAATAGTTATAAAAACTATGAAACTTGCATTAAGTGTATATAAAATTGTTGGAACTGCTAGGGCTGCGGTAACATCTTGTGGAAAAAGTACTTGTCCAATGCCAATAGAAAGAGTGGAATCAACAATACACGAGCCTATAATGTCTCCTATAGCGATATCATGATGTTTTAATCTCAATGCGTTAATATCTACTGCCAGTTCCGGAAGAGAGGTACCTACAGCAACAATGAAAAAACTTATGATATACTCATGAATATTTAGTAGACTTGACAAAACTATAATAGATTCTACAATCATAAACGCAGCTAATGTTACAGCACCAAATGCTATAATGGTTATGAGAAGATGAAATTCCTTACTCTTAGGAGCTTCAATTTTTTCAATCATTCCTACTCTTTCTAAAATACTCTCCTTATTAGCATTGTATATTAACCAAATATAAATTCCTAAACTCCCAACCATCATTATAGCATTAAGTCGTGTGATATAACCTTTTTCTACAATTGAAAATATAACAATTAACGAAAGAACTTCACATGCTCCTAGAATAACAATATCCTTTCTATGTACATAAATTACCCCTGTAACTAAAGGTAATAGTCCAAACACTAATGTAAGTTGAGTTAAATCCGAACCCACTGAATCTCCTACATCAATATCACCATGTCCTAAAGAGCATGAGATTATCGAGTTAAAAATTTCTGAAATATCTGTACCTATTGATACTAAAGTTACGCCAATTACCAATGGTGAGATACCTAAAGAAGCAGCTAATATAGCAGAATGTTTTACTGCTTTAAGACTTGAAAATATAATTAAAGATATTCCAAAAGTTAACCCTAATAGTGCTAAAACTATTGTTAACATAATTTATTGACCTTTTTTATTTAAACAATGCTTGTTCAAAAATGGTTTATATGAAATCCGAATTGTATGATTAGAACTAACTTTACCTTGTAGTTTCCTTATTCAGAGAAGAACTTTAGTTTTCTTTGACAAGTGTGATGAATCCCTTTTATTATTATGTTTGAACCATATATAAAATTATCCATTTTTTATCCCGGATCATCCATAATAGATCCATAAAACGAAACTTTATTAACTAATTTATCAAAAATTTAACTAATGGTTGAACATAAAGAATTTCATATTTCTCTTGAGACGGACATTTTTGATAAATTAGAGGTTATTAGAGACTATTATGGGATAAAAAATGTTACTGAAATCATTCGATTTCTAATTACCAAAGAGTATAGAGAAATAAAGAAATATAAGCAAATTTAAATGGAATTAAATTAAGCTATGTTTCAAGGATTCTAAATTATAGAAACTTAATATTCAAATGATATTTTTTTTCTCAATTAAGAAGAAATTTTATCAGAAATAGTCTTAATGATACTATTTTTATAATAAAAAATTATTTGTTATAATAATTGTTACAAAAAATTGTAAGATATTATAATAAATAACACTTAAATATGAATTGTTTTACTTGATAATTATAATTTCATTGCATTTTCTTCTATGTAATGATAATAAATAAAATTGAAGATTTATTTTACACAAAAAAATGATAATTTTGCATACAAATTAAAAAAAAAAATATAAAGGAACTTAATTATGAATATAGGAAGAAGGATGGTTTTTGGTTTCTCTGTTCTAATTATTTTATGCTCAGTAATAGGCATTATAGGGATTTTTCAAATTAACAATATAAATGCTGATATAAAAGAAATTACAAGTAAATACTTAATAGCTGTAGAAGATTCACGGGAAATAAAATATCATGGAGATGCCATGTCTCATTTAATGCATGAGTATGAATTAGGAGAAAGAAATGGTACAGAGGTGACTTTTGATGAAGAATCTAACGAGTTAAATGAACATTTAACAGAACTAGAAAATCTATTACCAGAATATGCAACTAATTTACAGCATATAAGAGAACATTATATTAACATGGTAAATATATGTAAAGCTGTCAATACTGGTATGTTTGATCTTTTTGATCAAGCATTTGCAAATCTACATGTAATACATGATAGTGTAGAAATTTGGGAGAATACAATTATTCACATCATTAATAATGCTAATGATAATCTTACTAGAGAATCAGCTAAAATGATGTTATATTGGAGAGATGTTGAGGAACATATAATGCATGAAACCATTTTAGGACGCGATAATTCTGAAGCCGCAATGTTGTCATTAGAAATTACTGATGCCCAAACAGAATTTAATAACTTAATACCAACCTTATTAAGCGACTCAAATGCAAGCTTAGTTGCCGAAATTAATGCTGGGTTATTAGATTGGCATGATGCCGGTGTCACTGCTATGATTAATGTAATTTCCGAATATCAAGATTGTTGGGAGAGTAGTGAAGCATTAGAATTTAATTATGATGATATGAAAGAGTATTTGGAAGAACTTGTTATTCAACTTGATGATAATGTTGAAAATTCCGTTGATAATGCAAATTTTACTGTTTTTACAGCATTAACGGTTACAATAATTACATTAGCCATAGCCGTTTGTTTAGGCATTGTTATATCAGTACCTACAGTAAGAGGAATTGTAAGTATTACAAATAATATGGAAAGAGTCCTTAAAGCGGGTTCTGATGCAAGTGTTAATGTTTCTAATATTGCTACAGAGCTGGCAGCGAGTGCTAGTGAAGTAAATGCCGCGACAGAAGAGATTGCTAGTACAACTCAAGAGATTTCTCAAAACACTCAAAGTCAGGTTAATTCATTAGTAGAAATTAATAAAATGGCAAATGAAATTAATTCCTTATCACATGAAGTCATGTCATCCACCAAGAACATAAACAGAGTAATGGATTTGATAACCAATATATCTGAACAAACAAATTTGCTTGCTCTTAATGCCAGTATAGAAGCAGGCAGGGCTGGAGAACATGGTCGAGGATTTGCGGTAGTAGCAGACGAAGTTAGAAAACTTGCAGAAGAATCTCAGAGGGCTGTTTCTGAAACTGGTGAAAAAATAGAAGAAATTACCAATAGAATTGATTCAACAGTAAGGTATATTGGAAATATAACTCAAGATATTGAAGGTGCAACTGCAGCTGGTGAGGAAAACTCTAGGGCAATGGAAGGTATTAGTGCTTCCTCTGAACAACAGACAGCTTCAATGGAAGAAATAACCTCTACTGCTAATAAATTAGGATCATTAGCAGAAGATTTGAAAAACAAATTAGCAGAATCTGGTACCAATGGAAAAAGAGTAAATGTAAAACAGGATAGCGAGAGTTCGGAGAATAGACAAAAAAGAAAGATACTTAAAGTAGCAAATGCATTCAAAAGAAATTAATCAAAAAGAACTAAATAACATTTTATTTTATGATAATAATAATTTAATTTTTTTATTTTTATGAGAATATATAAAAAACTAATATAAATAAATAATAATTCAAGATAAGCAAATCCTTTTAGCTCCTTATAAATATATTGGGGAATATCTTTTATAGATATTCCCCTGATATATTCTATTAACCCTTTAAATAATTTTTACTTTTATGCTAAAGATACTTAATTTCATATATTTAATCAAGGAAAATGCGAAGGATTTTTAGAAGTTATTAAGTCTAATTAGAAATAAATATATAAGGGAATAATGAATAAGTAAAATAAGATTCTGAAAAAATTATAATATTGTTATATCGATAGGAACGAATGCTAAAAAGGTGTAGGGGCAATCGTAAACAATAGTGGAAGTAAAAAGCAAGAGAAAGAAAGGATTACAATCTTAGTTACTGAAGATCTAAAAAACAAGTGGCAAAGTTTTATACAAAAAAGGAATTATTCTACCTTATCAAAATTTATAAGAGAAGCTGTTGAATTCTATATTGATTACAGTTCAAAACCTAATCCTTTAAAAACTATTTCAAAATTATCACATGATTTGAAAGAACCTTTAACTGCAATTAAAGGATTTTCTCATCTGTTAATTGAAAATTATAAAGATCAATTAGATTGGGATATTTTAACAAAAATCAAAGAAGTATTTGATCAAAGCCTGAATCTCGAAGAAATTATTAAAGGTGCATTAGATAATTATAAATCTGAAAAAAATGAGTATGACATCTTAATAGTTGATGATGATACCTCCACAAATAAAGTACTTGTTGATTTTTTTCAATTAAAAGGGTATTCTTGCAAAGATCTTATCTCAGGTGAGCAAACACTCGAAGAATTAGAAACTTATAAACCAAAACTAATATTATTAGATATTTTACTGCCAGATATCGATGGATATGAGATATGTAAAAAAATCAAGTCAGATGATCGATATAAAGATATTATTATTTTCTTTATTACTGCTGTACCTGATAGTGAAGTAAAGGTAATGATAAAAGAAACTATGGTAGATGGGTATTTCTTAAAACCATTCAATTTCTCAGAATTCGAAAAGTTATTTGAATACTTATAATCTATTCTTTATTTAATCTCAATATGAAAGTACAGCCTTTATTTCTTCCACTTGATTCAATAAGAATCTTTCCTCCATGTAATTTGACTATTTCATTGGACAAATAGAGTCCTAAACCTGATCCTTCAATATCTACATTCATATTTTGTCCATATCTTTCAATTTTACTAAAGGGGATAAATAATCTTTCTTGTTCTTCTTTGGTTAATCCTATTCCAGAATCTTTTATTCGAAAGTCGATATGACTGGTATTATTGTTGATATCAATGTAAATTTCTCCATGTGGTGGAGTATTTTTTATCGCATTTGATAATAAATTCATAATTACTTGTTCTATTCTACTAGGATCAATATTTAGGAAGATGGATTTTGGAAGATTGGATTTAAAGTATAAACTACGTTTTAACGCCAATAAGGAAATCTCATCAATACAATTTTGAAAAAGTTCAGAGATATCTGTTTTTTCTTTCATTAATACTAATTTTCCAGATTCTATTTCCGAAGCTTTTAAGATTCTCTCCACTAGTTCAGTTAATCTTGTTCCTCCTTTGTATATTATTTCGAGGAATTCTTTCATATGATTATCAATTATATAATTTTGCAAGAGAAGTTGAGTAGCACTTTGAATAGAGTTCAATGGAGTTTTAAATTCATGGGAAACCCTTATAATTAAATTTTTTCTAAATTGATCAATTTCTAATAATTTTTTATTTTCTTGAATAATCAGCTGTTCTGCCTTAATTTTTTCGGTAATATCTTTACAATAATTAATTATGCCGATCATTTTTGAAGCAGATTGATCTAACAATGGAAATGAGAAAATCTCTAAGGATCCAATAATGTTTCCTTTTTCATCCAATTTTGAATGAATTTTGCTTTTAATTAATTTATTTTCAATTAAGCTTAAATTGGGGCAAGTTTCACATGGCTTTGTCCGATTTTCATATACCTCATAACACTTTTTTCCTATAATTGGTTCTTTATAATAATATAAACGTCTTAAAGACGGATTTATATGAAATATATTTAATTCTTTATCCAATACAGCAATCCCATCTTGAATGCTTGAGAATAAGTCCTTAGCTCCTTTGATTAATCGTAAATATCTTTCCTCAGAATCTTTAATTGATGTTTCAAAATTTATTTGGTTTTTAGTTATGAATTTACTGTAGATGAAAATAATAATAAAAAAAATCAGAATAATTAAGTACACCCAAAATTCATGGAAGGTCAACTTTAAAATTGATTTGTTTAAGTCTCCTCCATGGAATACATAAATATCAATTAATGTATAGAAAGCTAATATTAATATTATCGAGATAATTAAAGATAGTTTTAAATTTCTTAAAAGAATTTTTGTATCTCTATTTAAATTTAAAGATGTATAATTAGAGGATTCGCTATTTACGTGTTTTCTTATATAAGAGGTTTTTTTTTTCATGATAAATTCTAGTATAATTGTAAAAAAATACTAATTATATAGTAGTGAATTAATATAAGTTCACAGCCCGAAAGATGCAACCAATATTCGAATTAATAGAATTAGAATTTTTATAAATATTTTTTCAAAAACAAAAAAAATTATAATAATAAAGATTTCTCAATTTTTTATGGCAGATCGATTTCTATCTGACATTCTTAAATTATTCGATTTAAAAACCTTATTTATTTCACCATCGCCAATAGATATCTTCTGCATGACCTAACATATTTTCGATATTAATTCTCTCACCATTATCCAATATTATATCTCCAGTATATAGACCGTGAAGGAGAGAAGAATTCAGATAAATTAATCCAAAATTGATTTTCTCCTTATGTGGAATGAGCGGAGTTAAAACCATGTTAAATCTATTATCATTACTAGTAAATTTCCAAGGTTTTGAAGGATCTCGATTCTCATGGTAAAAGATTACTTCATCAAGTTTATGAGCCTTTCCGTCATAAAAGATAATATTTTCAGTATGAGTGGATAAATCTCCAAATCCATAACCAATGTTAAAAGCAATGGGTACATTATTTACAATTCCACATGCAGAACCCCATAACCAGTGTGTTTTATATGGCCAGATTCCTCGTCCCCAATCCATTAATCCAAATGAACTCTCAGGTTCAAAACAAAATTCCTTTTCCCCAAGGTATAATGAACCTTTTGCAGGCATGTAATTTATTTTATGATTATAATAAAATAACCGAGGATCTTCTTTGTATCCAGTTACAACTACAGTGTTATCCATATTTGGATCATCTTCAAGTGTTATAATCCCTTTTAATCCTTTATCTTGAAATTTTGAATCCTCAATTGAAAGAATGCGTTTGGTTCCCTCCTTTTTAATGGATGCCTTAAATTTCTTTGTTGGAAATAGAATTTCACTATCTTCTAAGGAACTTAAAGGAAGTAATTTAGATTTTGTAAAAAATTTAAATAGACCTTTCCCATCTCGTTTTCTTTCCTTAAAATCAAGCCAAACATAGCTCATTTGTGTAAGATATCCAATATCTCCAATAGTGAGTTGAAAACCGAAATCCTTATTTAAAATTGAATAGTGATCCCATTCCTTTATTCGAAGCCATCCTTTTCCAATAGATTCTTTATTATATCTTAGAATTGGTTTTCTTGCCCATCCTCTCTGAACTAGTGAACCATCAATATTAAACAGATTTGATGGCTCAATAATTTCATTTTGTTCCGTCATTTTCACCAGTATAGATTTTAGTTAGAATGATAATTATAAAAAGGTTTGAAACTAAATAAAAAATATTGTATAATGTAAAAATCTACGAGTGAATTCACTGTCTTCAGAATTTGAGATAAAATTGGAAAAATATGCTGAAGTGATTGTAAAAGTAGGGCTTAATTTACAACCTGGACAGCGATTATTAATTGGAACGCCAACATCCGGTAATAGAGGTGTGTCAATAATTTTAATCTAATTATTAATAAAGTTTTCTCAAATTATTAGCATAAGGATTTCTAATTTTAATCTTTAAATTATTTGGATTGAATTACTATTTCTACGACAGGGATAGAAAAGTGATTTTTCATAAAATTCGAAAGATAGGTTATCTTCTGTTAGAGAAATCGATTATAGGTTTTTTTTTCGGAGCTTGAATATATATATTAGAGTGCCAAATATACCAAATCCTACAAATGATCCTAAGACGCTAAAGCTAATAATTGATTTAATTTGAAGATAAGGATCAATATTAGGATTTTTTAGGTTAATGTAATATGCTCGTTGCTGTGTTGCAACTGAAATATGATTACCATTTGAAGAAATCGCTACTTCATTAACCATGCTCTCCATTTCAAGAGTCTCAATAGTTCTATTGCTCATTTTATTAAATATGAGTAAGTGATCAATTTTTCCATCTAAAGGATCTCTCCAAAGATTTGCTACTATATATTCACCATCATCCGAAATTGCAATAGTATGTGTATCTCCATTTTCTGGAAAAGAATATTTCCAAAGTCTAGTTAAGCTTGAAGAATTAAAAAGATAAATTCCATCATCACATCCAACAGCTATATAATCTCCATCTTGAGATATATCGATTACTCTTATCGAACCATCTGTGTATATAATCTGAGGTATCGAGCTTGATTTATAGAATAAATAAAGCTCACATCCAAATGGACTGGAAGCTTGTCCTCCAGTTACAATAAATTCTCCATTAGGCGCTATTGCTATATCCCTTAATATATCTCCAATATTATACTGCCACATTGGAGTTGAGCTGGATTTATTAAATAAATATACTTCTCCCCACATTAAATTAGAAGCTGCAATATAATTTCCATCAGAAGATATAGCGACATTTGATCCTGCATTGGTCCCATTAATTAATAATGTGGAATTACTTCTTTGATATAAGTATAATTTAAACCCAGCACTTAATGCTGTATATTCTCCATCCGAAGAAATAGCAACACTAGATACATCAGTAGTAAAATTCCATATTGCTATTGAGCTATTTCTTTCAAAGAGCCGTGCAATTCCATTGAGACCTCCAGCTATTATATAATTGGAATCCGCGGAAATATCTACATCATGAACATCCCCAGTAGAGCTCCATATCCACAGAGGTTTTGAGCTTTTTCTATGAAACAGGTATAATCTATCATTTTGGCTACCTATGACAAGGTATTCCCCATTGGCTGATATAGCAGTATGAGAATTTTGTTCTTCAAAATTGTTAGTTAAATAATAACTCCATGAGATATTAGGACCAAGATTAAACCCTATATATGTTCCTGTGGTAAAAATACCTAGAAGCGTAATAATTAGTATAACTTTTATATAATTTTTGTTTATATTCATCTCCTTGATCACATCCATTCAAACTTCTCTTTCTTAATTATTAATATAATTATTCGTTTGGTAAATCCAAGTTCTTATTGAACGAGTTTGTATAACATTAAAGAAAGTAGGGATGAAAACACTCAGAACTAGGGCACTGATGATAATAATTTTTGAACACTTATTGATTTTAAGCATATTATAACACAATCCTCCTCATTTTTGAGATATAAGAATAGTTGAAAATGAAGTTAATAATAATTCAAATTAATTTCGTCTTAAATAATATTTAATCTAAGTATATATTAAAGTATTCATATTAGATGAATTTGTAATATGCGCGTAATCCTATAAATATGTTTTCAATAATTTCATTTTGTTCTGCCATTTTCTCCAGCCTACAATATTGTTAGAATGATAGTTATAAAAAGGTTTGAAGCAAAATAAAACATATTGAATAATCTAAAAATCTACGAGTGAAACCGTTGCCTTCAGAATTTGAGATAAATTTGGAAAAATATGCTGAAGTGATTGTAAAAGTAGGGCTTAATTTACAACCTGGACAGCGATTATTAATTGGAACGCCAACATCCGGAAATAGAGGTGTGTCAATCGAATTAGCCCCATTAGTGAGATTAATTATGAAAAAGGCTTATCAGATTGGGGCTAGATTAGTTGATGTAATGTGGGAGGATGATCAGCTCCAACTAATTCGCTACAAATATGCTCCAAGAGATTCATTTGAAGAATTTCCAAGCTGGAGGACTGATGGTGCATTTGATATAGCTAAAGAAGGTGATGCCATGCTCGTTATTAAAGCTCAAAATCCTGATCTCCTCTCAGAACAAGATTCTAATTTGATATTAACTGTAAAAAAGACGTTCCTCAGGCATATAAAACCTACAACCGAACTACGCAGGAAAAATTTAGTAAATTGGATGGTTGCAGCCGCTCCTGTGAGTAATTGGGCAGATAAAGTATTTCCTGAACTCCCTCAAAATGAACGAAAAGCAAAATTTTGGGATACTTTATTTGATATTTGTCGTGTTAAATCTAAGAATCCAATTTCAGAATGGAAAAATCATGTCAAACAGCTTATAAGAAGGTGTTCTTATCTCAATCATAAAAAATATAAAGCTCTGAAATTTATAGGTCCTGGCACAGAAATCACAATTGGTCTACCATTGGGTCATGTATGGAAAAGTGCACATTTCACTACACAAGGTGGGATAAATAACGTTGTAAACATACCAACTGAAGAAATATTCACAATTCCTCATAAAGATAAAACAGAAGGTGTTGTAAAAGCCACTAAACCTCTTGTTTCTGACGTTTTAATTGAAAATTTAAGATTAAAATTTTCAAATGGCAAAGTAACAGATATTTCTGCTACTAAAGGTGAAGCATTTTTAAGAGATTTGATAAAAACGGATAAAGGAGCTTCTCAGTTAGGTGAAGTATCGTTGGTTCCCCATAGTTCTCCTATTTCTCAGACTGGTCTTCTATTCTATAATATTCTTATTGATGAAAATGCTTCTTGCCATTTAGCTTTAGGGAGTGGTATAAAAACTTGCTTAGAAAATGGTGTGAAAATGTCTGAGGAGGAATTTTCTAAGGCAGGAGGTAATCAGAGTATCTTACATTTAGATTTTATGATAGGATCAGAAAAGATGAATGTTGATGGGATTACTAAAGATGGAAAAAGTGAACCGATAATGAAAAAAGGAGAATTGGTTTTTAGAGTTTAGAGCTCATTCAATTTTTTGACATATATTGTCTATTTTTTGAATAGTATCATCAACAATCTCATCAGTATGGAGTATGCATGTGTAGAATCTGCTTCCCGCTACAGAAATTAGTTTTTGATCAACTAAAGCAGCACCCATCTCTCCCATAAAGTCCCTTCGAATAGGAATTTGACCTGATTGCTTAGGATCGCTTAAATTCAATCCGAATACGTAACTAGTCTGAAAATGTACCGTACCACCAAAATTATAAGAAAACCACGGTAAATCATATCTAGCAAATACTTCGTTTAAACCTGATGATAACCGAGTAGCAGCATGACCAGCGATTTCGGTAGCATTAGCTTCTTCAACGAATTTGATTGCCCAATATGCAGCTGCACATGTTAAAGGATTTGCAGCTAAAGTTCCTCCCGAATAGGCTCTCTTCCCTCCAGTAACACCGGCACCACATACTGCCATAACATCAGCACGTCCACCTATTGCTGCGGCGGAAGGAAACCCATGACCTACAATTTTACCAAATACGGAAATATCAGGAGTGTATCCATAATATGCTTGTCCTCCACCCATATGCAATCGAAAAGCGCATACAACTTCATCTGATATCATTAAAGTCCTATTTTCATGACATAATTCCTCTACTTCTTTGTTAAATCCTGGTCTCGTAGGCAGTGCACCACTTTCTCCCCCCATAGGCTCAACTATAACAGCTGCGATTTTACGTTTCTCTTTAAACATTCTTCTAAGTTCTTCAATATCATTAGGTGGACAAGAATCAGTAAATTTAAATACTGGTTTGGGTATTCCGTGGGATTCCAATAATTTAGTTCCTGGAATGTGCATATCATAAGTAAGTTGATCACTCCAACCATGATAACTACCGCCTATTTTAATAACCCATTTTCTATTCGTAAACGCTCTTGCGATTCTAATTGCCAACATATCCGCCTCAGTACCTGTTTGTAGCCATCGAATAATTTCACATGATGGAAAATATTCTTGTAATTTTTCTGCTGCTAAATATTCATATTCATGTGTTATTCCATGACAGGGTCCTATTTCTTGAATAGTTTCAACAACTTTATCTATTAAGGGTTTGTATTGATGCCCTAAGATAATAGGTCCTCCACACATTAAATAGTCAATCATAATTACATCATCTACTGTCTCCATGTAACAATCATATACTTTCTTACTAGCTATTGGAAAAGGATGATTAAAAGCTAAATTATGTTCTACACCGCCAGGAATAATTTTACGCATCCTTTCATAAATTTCTTTGGATTTAGGGTGGTTTTTATGATATCTTTCGATTATTCTTTTTAATTCTTCTGGTTTAAAATGTCGAATTGGATTGTTAACAATATTTTCAATCTTAAGTTTTATTTCATCATATTCCATATGTATATCACTTTTGAATTGTTAACTAAATTAATTTATATATTAGGGCATTAAAAATTAAGGTTACTTTTAATTAAATAAGTTAGAATTGTTATTTATTTAGAAAAAAGAAGGTTTATCATGTATAAGGAATGATTAATTTATGATCGATTAATGTTTCCATTGCATCAATAATTAAATCTTCATTCTTATCATCAAATTTTTCTATGATATCCATCAATCTAAAAGTTCTTTTCTCACTTAAAACAGAGAAAATATTATGCATAATTTGTAGTTGGATTTTTGTAAGTTTATATTTCTTCTTAATAGACTCAATGTCTTTCTCATGATATTCTGTAATAAAATTCTCTTTATAAAATAATTCAAAATATTCGTCTAATAAGGGAGAGATAACTTCTGGATACTCAGTTGTGTCATTATTAAAGTTTTCTAATCTTTTCGTAATTATCAAGTATAATGCTAAAGTAAAATTAAACATAATTTGCTTTAATCTTTTTGAAGAATGTGATTTTAAAATAAGAACCGTTCGTAGTTCTCCAATATCCAAAATAAGACAGAAAAATGTATTTAAATCCAGTTCGATAATTTTATGATAATCAAGTTTTTCAATAGACTTTATATCTTTGGTTTTCTTAGGCTCATTGTTCGAAATTTCTTCACCGATAATCGATAATGCTTGTATAAAACCAGAGAAAAGGGTTTTTTTTCCCTTCATTAACATAGAATAAGTACGTGAGTAGATTGGAAGTCCACTTGATCTGTGAATTAAAAGAATGCCTTGTATATTATTTATGTCTTTGAATTTTTGTGTTCTGAGTAATAGATAAGATGCTCTTTTAGTTTTGCGAGGAATAAAGAAATATGATCTTAAGCTTAATGCACCCAAGATACCAATAATTACTAATAAAATGCTTATTAATATCCATAATATTAAAATTGAATTATCTGATGTAGGGATAAATTCGATATATGAAATTTCAAGGAAAATGTCATCTATCGAAATTATAATTATTCTATCAAGCTCGAATACATCAGCAAGATAAAGTTGGATTGAGATTAATGCGTCATCTTGTTCTGAAATTAAAGATTTTATATTAAAACCCTCAATTTTTGCATCTTGAAAAAAAGATGTGTAATTATAATCAATTAATTCAATTGTTTCTGGAATTCTTATATTATTAATCAGAATCCGGATTTCAGTATTTGGGGAGGATTTAGTCCAATTCTGGTCAATTTTATATTTGAAATATAATCTTGCATCCGTAATTTCGATTTTATTCTCGCTTTCATCACTGAGTTTAGATAAATTTTGATTGAATGATATGAACGTCGATTGGTCTATTTTTTTCTCATAACTAAATGTTAGATTAACATATTTTATAATTAATTCATTAAATTCATCATAATCCCAGTCAACCACACAATTATCTTCAAAATGAAGTAGCATTCCTACTGTTAAAGTAAAATTTCTGTAATCTGTATTCAAAACTGAAGAGAGATAAAAGATTAAGTCTTCTTCAGGATAACTAATCATATATGTGTCGTTCAAAATATCCCAACCCGGAGCCCCTCCAGGAGGATTTCCAGTTCCTAAATCCTCTGTTTGAAAATAAGCAATTTCGTAAATTTTTTCTTTCTCCAAATCTGAAACTAATACATAGAATTGAACATAGTCTCCAACATCGTATGTATCAATCTCCCTCCATAAATCATTCCTACATTCAGTATCATTAGCCCTATCTATATCCAAGCTAGCATTTGCATATACAATTGCCTTTATAGAAGCAGATGTAATTATATAATCTGAAAGATTTTCAGATAAGCTGATATTTGTATCCCATTGTATACTTGGATTTGTAACAGCAGTCTGATCATTGAATAAATGATAAACTCTACACCCGTCAGTCGTTATGTTGTATTCTTGTGGTCGATTATGGTAAATAGGATTACTAGATTCGGTCCAGTTTAAAGCTAAGGGAGGATCTGCGACTAATGAGAATTCTTTTTCCTCTCCTAAAATTTCAAAATGTCCTTGTTCGTATTGAATCTTTGTATTTACATCTGAAACATCTCCCCCTTGAAGGTAAAACCATGAATCTAGAGAGTTAAAATTTGAATTTTCAATCCAATTTTGTGTATGATGAACTTCTTTTAAGGCGTAAGCATTTAATTGAAAGTTAAAAGTGATTAGAACAAAAAAAGTGAATAGGCATACGAATTTATTAATTTTGATTTTTCTTGACTTTAATGTATACAAGTTGTCTCCTCTCATTTTTCTGAAAAAATGTAGTTAGCCTGCTAAAACCCTATCCCTTAAGACAAAATGATAATAGTATTTCATATATTTAAAAATGAGTAAATTTAACATTCTACAATTAGTTGAGATATGTTGGATTTTCTCTAATTTAACAAGAAAAATCATCCTATAATGTTGCTATCTCGAAAATTGTTTTTTATTTCTAAGTAAAGAACCTTTATTTAGTTTTACATCATTTAGTTTAATTATGACGATTTCAGAAAAAAAATATAT